>JAIWOE010000130.1 GCA_020217165.1 Desulfovibrio sp.
TAGCCGAGTCCGACATGCACACCGTGCTGCAGCAGGATGTCATTGTGGTGCAAAGCCGCATAGATACCTGCCTGGAAATCGAGGGCGTGGCCTATGTGCTGGTGGCGGACGCCCAGGGGCATGTGCTGGCCCACACCTTTGCCCCCGGCCCGCCGCCGGCAGTGTTGGAGGAGGTGGCCACCTTTGCCGCCATCCCGCCGGGGCAGGGGGCCTCCAGGGTGGTGGACCTCAAGAACGGCATCCTCCCCCCTGGCGGTGGGCCGGGGCGGGTGTCCATCCATGCCGTCTGGCCCATCCTGCAAGGCCTGGGGGGCGCCGTGCACGTGGGCATGGACAAGGCCAGCATCCATGCGCAGTTCTGGAGCGCCTTCCTGACCCAGCAGGCGGTCATCCTCGGGCTGTTCCTGGCCAGTGCGGGGGCGGCGTGGCTGTTTGTGCGGTCCATCTCCCGGCCGCTGATCCGGCTGGCGCAATATTCCAACCGCGTGGCGGCGCATGATTTTTCCGTGCCCCTGGAGCACGTGGTGGACCTTGGGGCCCAGGACGAGGTGGGCGAGCTGGCCCGGTCCATGCACAGCATGGCCAGCGAGCTGACCCAACATTTCGAAACCCTGTCCCACAGGGCCCAGTCCGCCACGGACGACCTGGAAGACGCCCTGGCTTATTTGTCGGCCATCATCAATTCCATGCCAAACGGCCTGCTGGTGGTGGACTCCCGCGGTACCGTCACCCGGTTCAACAAGGCGTTTCTGGCCATGCTGCACCTGGACGAGGGCATGGTGCTGGGCAGGTCGTGCGTGGAGGTGCTGGGGACCAGGCTCACACAGCAGCTGGGCCTGCTGGGCCGAGGCGCCCTGCCCGAGGCCTGCGCCGCCGACGCCAACCCCTCCTTTGCCGTGCGGGAGCTGGAGCTGCCCGTCCCCGATGCGCCGCCCCTGCCGGTGGAGGTCTCCACCGCCTGCTTGCGGCTGCACGAGGACACGGCCATCGTCTGCGTGTTCCGGGACATCACCGAACGCAAAATGCATCTGGAGACCTCTCGCCGGGCCCAGGAAGAGCTGGAGCGCATGGTGGAGGAACGCACCCGCGAGCTTTCTCACGCCAATGCCTTGCTCAAGCTGGAAGCCGCCGAGCGCAATATGGTGGGCGAGGCCCTGCGCAAGGCCGAGGCCCGGTATCGGTCCATATTTGAAAAAGCCGTGGAAGGCATTTTCCAGGTGTCCGTGGAAGGCCGCTACCTGGCTGCCAACCCGGCCCTGGCGCGCATCTTCGGCTACGAATCCCCGGACGAATTCTTGACCGCCGTGGCCATGGCCCCGGACCGGCATTTTGTGGATCCCGAGGCGCACCGGGAATTCCTGCGCCGCATTGAGCAATTCGGGCAGATCAAGGAATTCCAGACGCGCATCAAGAAAGTGGACGGCTCCCTGGTCTGGATTTCCTCCAACGGCCACAAGGTCACGGATCGCACCGGCGAGACCCTGTACTTTGAAGGCTCCGTGGAAGACATGACCGCCCGGCGGGAAATGGAAAACGCCCTGCGCCAGCAGGCCTTTCACGATCCCCTCACCGGCCTGCCCAACCGCATGCTCTTTCAGGATCACCTGCAGCTGGCCCTGGAGCGCTCCAAGCGCCGGCGGGATTACCTCTTTGCCGTGCTGTACATGGACCTGGACCGCTTTAAGGTCATCAACGACTCCCTGGGCCACGAAGCCGGAGACGAGCTGCTCAGGGCCGTGGCCCGCAACCTGGAAGGGTGCGTGCGCACCACGGATACCGTGGCCCGTTTTGGCGGCGACGAGTTCGCCATCCTGTTGGAAGAGATCGACGCCCCTCGGGAGGCCGTGAAGATTGCCCGCCGGATTTTGGACGAAATCGGCCAGCCCCTCATGCTCACCGGGCACGAGGTCTTCACCTCCGCCTCCATGGGCATCGTGCTGGTGACCGACGGCTACGAGCGGCCGGATTCCATCCTGCGCGATGCAGACACGGCCATGTACAAGGCCAAGGAGCAGGGCAAGGCCCGGTTCAAGGTCTTCAATCAAAAGATGCATGAGCAGGCCCTGCGCATCATGGAGCTGGAATCCGAGCTGCGCCGGGCCGTGGAGCGCCGTGAGATTCAGGTCTACTATCAGCCCATTGTGGACCTGGCCCGCCGGCGCATCCATGGGTTCGAGGCCCTCTCCCGCTGGATTCACCCCCGTCACGGCTTCATTCCGCCGTCGGAATTCATTCCCCTGGCCGAGGATACCGGGCTCATCGCTCCCCTGGGTGCGGAGGTGCTGCGCACGTCCTGCACCACGCTGCTGGCCTGGCACCAGCTCTTCCTGAGCAATGGCATGGCCGAGGAAGACCTGCCGCGCATGAGCGTGAACATCTCCGGCAAGCAGTTCCTGCAGCCGTCCCTGGTGTCGGATGTGCAGGCCATCCTGGTGGAAACCGGGCTGGATCCGCAGTACCTGACCCTGGAGATTACGGAAAACGTGCTCATGATCAACGCCGAGGGCGCGGGCAGCATGCTCGGCAAGCTCAAGCGCCTGGGGGTGCACGTGTCCATGGATGACTTTGGCACGGGATATTCCTCGCTTTCCTACTTGCGCCAGTTCCCCATCGATCATATTAAAATAGACCGCGGCTTCGTCAGCTCCTGTGACGAGGATGCAGAGAGCTTCGCCATCATCAAGACCGTGCTGTCCCTGGGCGCCGCCCTGGGCATGGAGGTGGTGGCCGAGGGCGTGGAAACCGTGGGGCAGCTGGGCCTCTTGGTGGAAAAAGGGTGCCAGTACGGCCAAGGCTACCTGTTTTCCCGCCCCCTGCCCCAGGAAGAGATGAAAGCCTTTATCATGATGCACATGGCCGCCCCCCATGCCGCCTTTGACGAGCTGGGCCGTCAGCGCTAAACCCAGGCGCACGTCAGCAGGCAAAAAACACAGCAAGGATTCGCCAGTTCATGTCCCATCCCATGCATTCCCCTGCCGCTATAAGCCAGTATGCGCATTGTTTGCCCACGTCCCTGGTGGATGATGTGCTTGATTCCTTTGCCCACGGGGAACCCCTGTGCTGCCTGGCCCGGCCCGGCGGCGGCGGGGTGGCGCTGCTGGATGAGGTGCAGGATCGCCTGGGGCAGGGCCGGCGGGTGGTGCGGTGTTCGCTGCTCCAATGCCGCGATGCCCAGGATGCCGTGGTGGCCCTGGCCGCGGCCATGCAGGGGCAGTCCCCCCGCGCACGCTCCCAGGCCAACACCGGCCCCGGCACCTGGCGGGAAACCCTGGCGATGCTGTTGGGCCAACTGACGGAGCAGGGTCCCGCGGCCCTGCTGCTGGAAGACATATCCGCATGGCTGCTGGCCTGGCAGGGCGGGGTGGCGGCGGGGCTGGATTCCAGCCGTCGTATGGACCTGCGGATCTGGTTCGATCAGGTAGCGCGGGCGGCCTCGCCCCGGCTCACGGTGGTGCTCCTGGCCACCCCGGGCCTGACCACCCTGCTCAAGTGTCACCGGGTGGAAGATGTACTCACCCCCTTTAATGAACTGACCATCAATCTGCCGGAGAGGCCCGAGGCCGTGGCGCACTCCGATCCTGCCGCTGTGGCTGGCTTCGTCCAAACCCGCGCCGCTGCCCTGGGGCTGGGCCTGACCCCGGAACTGGCCGCCCGCGTGGTGGCCCTGGCAGGTGAGGCTTTTCCCGAACACGCAGCCCTGGTGCTGAACCATCTGGCCAGGGCGGCTTCTTCCCAGGGGCCGGCGACCCTGGAGGACGTGGTGGCCGAGCGGCTCCTGGGCGTCTATGAACGCAGGCGCTGGCGTCTTCAGGAAGACGCCCTCTACGCCTGTGTCGAGCCGGAATTCACGCCCCTCGTAGTGGGACTGCTGCAGCGTGCCGCAGCCGGCGGGGTGACCGTGGAAGAATCCTTCAAGCTGGCCGGCGTGGGCTCGGCCTTTGGCTCCATGCCGGTGCACGTGCTGCGTCAGTATCTCGAATGGCTGGAGCAGGAAGGCTTCCTGGAGCGCCGCGGTGACCGGTACCGTACGCCGGAGACCCTGTTCGGCCGATGGCTGGCCGCCATGTACGGCGGGCAGTCCGCCGGCAGTGCGGCCACCTCCGCCGCACCGTGCAAGGGAGGCGATCCTGCAGCCTGAGTCGTCCAATGCGCCTGATTCGTCCAACCGTGGGGCAGATTCTGGAAGCCTCGGGGGCCCTGCGTGCCCCGGCGCCATGAACCAGATGCCTCCCCGGCCTTGGCCCCTGCGCCGGGCGGTGCTGGTGGGCAGTGGCACCCTGGCCTTGGCCGTGGCCACCCTGGTCACGGGTCTTGCCTTGTGGCTGGCCCTGTTGAATCCCACGGCCCATCGGGACGAAATCGCCGCCTGGCTCAGCAACGGGCTGGGACGGCAGGTGACCGTGCATGGCGGGGTGCATTTGGCGGTCTACCCCTGGCTCGGCCTGCATCTGGGTAGCCTGGCCGTGGCCGATGCCGACGGCGTCTCCCCCTTTGCCAATGCCCGCGCTGCCGTGGTGCAGGTGCGCCTGTGGCCCCTGATTCGTCAGGGGGAGGTGGAGCTGGACCGCATCGTGCTGCTGGAACCGGTATTGTACCTGCGGCGCGATGCCCAGGGCCGTTGCAACTGGGATGACCTCCTGGCCCTGGCCGGCGCCGCCCCTGATTCCGATTCCCCGGGAGCCAGCCCGGCATATGCCGGGCTGGACATGCGCTGGAGTGGGGTGAGCATCGTCAACGGCCTGCTGGTGTTTGACGACGCATTGCAGGACCAGCGTCTGACCCTCTCGGGCATTCACTGCATCACCGGGGAGGGCACGGCCTTTGACCTGGCCCTGCAGTGCGAGGCAGACAGCACCCGCTTCGGCCGGGGCTTCCTGGACCTGCAGGGCCATTGCCAAGTGGATGTGACCTCGGGAAACGTCATCCTGGACAACGCCACCCTGGCGTTCCAAGGGCGGCTGCTCCCCGGCGGCCGGTTCGGCAGTGCTGCGGTGCCCGTGGCCCTGCGCACCGGGCTGGCCTGGCAGACAGACGTCAGCATGCTGGAATTGTTGGATGCCCACCTCGACCTCGCCGGGGAGCAGGTGACGGCGTCCGTACGGTTCGAGGGCCTCGGCGCCCCTGGCCTCCGCGTGGCCGGGCGTCTGGCCCGCTCGGCGGTGCCGGGCGGGTCGTCCTCCCTGTTTTGGGAAACCGTGGACGCCAGCGTGGCGTTCGAATGGTCTCCCGAAGGGCTGGCCCTGCATGATCTTGTGCTGAAATCAAGACACTCCGCCCTCACCGGTAATGTCACCCTGACCTTGGGTAATGCGCCGGTCCTGGCCATGCAGCTGGACGCCCCGCGGGTAAGCGTGGATGAGCTGGCCGCGGCCTTTGCAAGCGGCGACGGGCCGGCATTGTCCGTGGAGGAGGCCTTGGGGGCCCTGGCCAAGGGGGTCATTCCCGGCCTGCCACCGCCCTTCGATGCCCTGCAGGTGCGCGGGGCCGTGCGGATCAAGGAGCTGGCCATGGGTGGACGGCGCATCCATGGCGCATCCCTCAATGCTACGGTGGATGGCGGCGGCCTGGCCCTGCGGCTGGCTGCGGAGGATGCCTGCGCCGGCCCCGTGGCAGGGGAGGGGCGGCTGACTCCCAAGGGGCTGACCGCCTCGGTGCAGGCTGGGCCGTTGCAGCTGGCCCGTTGTCCGGAATTCAAGGGCCTGCTGGGTGGCGGCTTGGTGCACTCCGGGGGGCTGACCCTGGACCTGAACGCCACCGCCGCCGGCACCGCCCCAGATGCCTGGCTTGACGCCTGGGAGCTGGCCGTCACCGCCGCCGCAACCAATGGCGACGGCGATTGGGACCGAATCCGCCGCTGGTTCGACACGTCTGCCTCGCCCGCCGCGACAGCGCCGGCCTCGGGCCCGCAGGCCGGGTCCTTCGGCGCCTTGCACGTGCAGCTCAAGGCCGCGGCCGGCAAGCGTGGCAAGGCGGGCTCCCCCCGCACGGTGCAGGGCGAGGCAAGCCTCACGGCCAAGGGGCTGCGCGTGGAACCGTCCATGCCCGTGGACGCCGTGGTCCGGGCCTCGGGGACCATGACCCTGGACCCGCAGACCTGGGCCGTGAACGCCCTTTCCGGGGTGCAACTGGATACCGCCGCATCCCTGCCCGTCGGTTTGGCCGGTAACGCCGCCACCACTGCCAGCCTGAAAGCCCGCGGGGAATGGGACGTGGCCAAAAATCGTCTGGTGGTGTCCTCCTACGTGCTCAAGGCCCATGGCTCCCAGGCCACGGGCTCCCTCTCCGCCCGTCTGGGAGATGCACCGGTGGTGCAGGGGCAAACAAGCCTCGCACCCATCGCCCTGGGCTCCCTGTGGCCGGCGCTGGGCGTGTCGCCCCCCCATCCCAAGGATCCATCCGCATTCGCCCGGGCCGAACTGAGCGCGGATTGGAAGCTGGAAGGCAAGCGGCTTTCCCTTTCCAGCCTCAAGGCCAGGCTGGACGAGACCACCGTGGGCGGAGATCTTTCCTTTGCCATGGGACCCGCCGGCCCCACGGCCTGGCGATTCCATCTGCAGGCGGACCGACTGGATCTGGACCGGTATTTGTCCACCGAACCTTCCGGTCCGTCCAAACCCTGGGACGGCCGGTTCCTGCAATCCCTGCAGGGCAAGGGGTCGCTGTATTGCGGCTCGTTCAAGCTCTATGACCTGCGCCTTTTGGATGCCGCCCTGACCGTGGAGGCCCTGCCCGGCCAGTTGCGCATGGAACCCTTTACAGCAGGCCTGGCCGGAGGACGCATGCAGGCCTCCCTGGCGTTGCTGGCGGACAAGCGACGCCCTGGTGTGGAGCTGCAGGTGGGGGCCGACCTCATGGATTTTGAACTCAACACCGTGGCCGAGGCCCTGGGAGTGGGGGAGCGCCTGGGCGGCAAGACCACCTTCCGCTTCCGCCTGGGCAGCCACGGCGTCTCCCGGCAGGAACACCTGCAGCGTCTGGCCGGCACGGCGTCCATCCAGGTGGCCAACGGCTTCTACGGGTACTATCGCACCATCAAGCAGGAGACCCCCACCAGCGCGGACCAGCTCATCAAGCGGCCGCAGCCTCCCCAGCCGCCGCAGCCCCGCAGGCGGGAGCTTGCGGTCCTCAACATCATCACCGCCGCTGGCACCATGCAGTTCGATCAGGGAGTGGTACGGAACAGCGACTTCCGCATGACCAGCGACCAGTTCACTGCCAGCGGGGGCGGCTGGCTGGACTTTCCCAGCGAAACCATGGACTATACCCTGCAGATCTATCCTGGCCTGTTCCCTTCCTTTCCCGTCTTCATTCGGGGGCCCGTGGAAGACCCCGACGTGGACGACAGTCAGGGCGGCTCCCTGGCGGCTGCCGTGGGAGAGCTGACGGGAACGGTCTTCCGCACTGTGCTGGATGTGCTGGCGCTGCCCCTGCGCACCCTGGAGACCATCAAGCCCTGACGGGCCGCCGGCGATGTTCCCGGGCGCGAGGCTGCTGACTTCCTCTCCATTACAATGATGAGATTCCGGGATTGCCCTCCATGATCGAGACCCATTCTTCTGCCCCACAGGCGAGGCTGTTGCATCTGGATTGCCGCGCCGGCCTGGCCGGGGACATGCTGTTTGCCGCCCTGGCCGATTTTGCCGCCCCCTGGGTGGACCTGCAGCCCCTGCACGACATGCTCCAGCCCCTGGCGCAGGTGCTGCCCGTGCGGGAAGTGCGGCGCGGCGTGGCCGGGACCCGGCTGGAGATCCGTCCCGCTGCCGCGGCGGCGGATCAACCCCTGCGTCACCTGCCAGAACTGCTGGCCATCGTGGAGGGGTTGCCCGTGTCCGAGGCCGTCAGGGCCCGCGCCAGCCGCGCCTTTGCTCGTTTGGCCGAGGCCGAGGCTGCGGTGCATGGCGTGGCCGTGGAGGCCATCCATTTTCATGAGGTCGGCGCGGTGGATACCATTGTGGACGTGGTGGCCGCCTGCTGGATCGTGGAGGCCCTGGGGGTGGGGCGCATCACCGCATCCCCAGTCCCATGGTTTACGGGCATGGTGCGTTGCGCCCACGGGGACATGCCCTTGCCTGCGCCGGCCACCGTGCGCCTGCTCCAGGGCAAACCCGTCTTCCCCACGGACACCACCTGGGAACTGGTGACCCCCACCGGTGCCCTGCTGCTGGATACCCTGGTGGACGCCTACACCGCTGGTCCTGCAGGGGTGCTCCTGGACCAGGGGACGGGCTACGGCGCCAACCCCGCCGGCGACGGGCTGCGGGTGTTCCTGTGCGAGGCCGAACCGACCCCGCCGGAGCTGCAGCGCGTGTGGGTGCTGGAGTGCACCCTGGATCACCTGACCGGCGAGGAGCTGGGCGCGGCCCTGCAGGCCATCATGGACGCCGAGGCGCTGGATGTGATTTTTCTGCCGGGCATGATGAAAAAAAACCGCCCCGGCGGGCTGTTGCAGGTGCTGTGCGACGAGACGGCCCTGCAGCGGGTGGAGGCGGCCGTGTTCCGCCACACCTGCACCCTGGGCCTGCGGCGCACCCTGGCCCAGCGGCGCGTACTGCCGCGCCAGGCGGCCACCCTTGGCACTCCCTTTGGGGAGCTGGTGGCCAAGGAAGCCCAGGGCCTGGGCGAGGGCGCCCCCCTGCTGCGCCCCGAACACGAGGCCATGCAGACCCTGGCGGCCACCCTGGGCATGAGCGTGGTGGAGCTGCGGCTCAGGTTGCAGCAAGGGGCAGGAAAGTAGGGAGAACTCCCGGGATGCATCCCGACTTCCACCACTGTCATACTCGACAAAAGCGCGGGCATGAGGCATACCGCCTCAAGCCGATTCTTTTTCCAGGATCGTCTAACCAAGCAAGAGCATGAACATGATCAAATCACTGTTCGCCGCCATCGCGGCCTTTTCATTGACCGTCATCCTCTGCGCCACGGATGCGCAAAGCCAGCAAGGAGTCCCAATGGTCACCCTTAAGACGAACATGGGCGACATCGTCATCGAACTCAACGCCGAAAAGGCCCCCAAGACCTGCGCCAACTTCCTGCAGTACGTCAAGGACGGGCATTACGACGGCACCATCTTCCATCGCGTCATCAATGGCTTCATGATTCAGGGCGGCGGCATGTCCAGCGCCATGAAGGAAAAGCCCACCCGCAAGGGCATCCAGAACGAAGCCGACAATGGCCTGAAGAACGAGAAGTACACCGTGGCCATGGCCCGCACCCAGGATCCGCATTCCGCCTCGGCCCAGTTCTTCATCAATGTGGAAGATAACGAGTTTCTGAATCACAAGGGCAAGACCATGCAGGGCTGGGGCTATGCCGTGTTCGGCAAGGTGGTCCAGGGGCAGGACGTGGTGGACAAGATCAAGACCGTGAAAACCGGCAGCATGGGCTTCCACGACGACGTGCCCGTGGAGCCTGTGCTCATCGAATCCGCCACGGCCAGCGAGTAAGCCCGCGACGAACTGATGACAGATTTGTCAAAACGGGTTCCTTTCCGGCCTGTTCTGGGGTAAGTGGGGGGAATCATCCCCCCTTTGGGATATTCCAGACCGTTACCAGGAGGCGACGCATGAAGAAGACCCTCGGACTCGCGCTGGCTCTGACGCTTGCCATGGCAAGCGCTGCCTGGGCCGACAGCATCAAGATCGGCTTCAACATCCCCCTCACCGGGGACATCCCCGACGTGGGCCAGTCGTCCAAAAACGCCGCCGAGATGCTCAAGGCCAAGATCAATGGCGCTGGCGGAGTGGACATCAAGGGCAAAAAGTACACCCTTGAATTCGTGTACGAAGACAATGAATCCAAGCCCGAATCTGCCGTGCGTGCCGCCACCAAGCTGATCACCGAAGACGGCATCCTGGCCATGGTGGGTCCGCAGGGCTCCGGCCGCGCCGTGCCTGCCGGGCAGACCGCCAATGATTTCAAAACGGTCATGATCAGCCCCTGGTCCACCAACCCCAACACTACCCTGAATCGGCCGTACGTGTACCGCGGCTGCTTCCTGGATCCGTTCCAGGGCCCGGTGGTGGCCAAGTTCGCCACCAACGAACTCAAGGCCAAGAAGGCCGCCGTGCTGTACGACAAGGCCAGCGACTATCCCAAGGGTCTGGCCGAGTTCTTCAAGAAGGCTTTTGAAGAAATTCACGGCGCCGGTTCCGTGGTCTCCTTTGAGAGCTTCAACACCGGCGATGTGGATTTCAGCGCGCAGTTGACCAACATCATCAATTCTGGTGCGGACGTGCTCTTCACCCCGCAGTACTATAACGAAGTGCCCCTCATCGTGAGGCAGGCCAAGGAACTGGGCTGGGAAAAACCCATCGTGGGTTCCGACTCTTGGGGTGGTGGCGACCTCATGGGCCTGTGCGGCGATGACTGCAAGGGCTACTACTTCTCCACGCACTACGCCGCTGCCGGCGCGCGCGGAGCCACCAAGGACTTCATCGATGAGTATGCCAAGCAGTTCGGCAAAACGCCTGATGACGTGGCTGCCCTGACCTGGGACTCCACCAACCTGCTGCTCATGGCCATTCAGGATGCCGGCATCACCGGTGATCTGGCTACGGACCGCGAAAACATTCGCGTGGCCATGTCCAAGATCAAGGAATTCCCGGGTATTACCGGTACGATGAACTTCTCCAAGGGCAACGACCCCGAGAAGTGCGCCGTGGTGGTGAAGATTGACGAGCAGGGCCAGTACAGCTTCTTCCAGTCTGTCTGCCCGTAGCATTCGCTGACGATCGGCGGCGCTCCCTGCCTTGGCCTGGGAGCGCCGCCACCCTACGGTTGCCATACTCATGGCCTGAGTCTTGACGGAGTGCCGCAACGCTTCCCGCGCCAGACTGCGGGGAACGCGGCTGGCCATCGCGATCATTTCGGCTGGCGCCGGAGCCCCTGCCTTCCACCGGGCGCTCCTTGTGGTCCTTTTTACCGGAACG
>JAIWOE010000131.1 GCA_020217165.1 Desulfovibrio sp.
TGGAGGACGAATGACCCCTGCCCCCCCCCTCAATGCGCCTCTGCTGTCCCCGTCCCTGCTGTCCTGCGATTTCGGCCGCCTGCGTGAGGAGCTGGAGGCCCTGGAGGCCGCCGGCCTCAGCTGGGTGCACTGGGATATCATGGACGGCCGTTTCGTGCCCAACATCACCCTGGGGCCGCCCCTCATCAAGGCCTGCCGTGCCGGCTCTTGCCTGTTTTTCGACGTCCACCTGATGATTGTGGAGCCCGAACGTTACGTGGAAGCCTTTGCCGACGCCGGGGCGGACCTCATCTGCGTCCATGCCGAGGCCTGCACCCACCTGGAACGCGTCCTGGCCCAGATCAAGGCCACAGGCAAGCAGGCCGCCGTGTCCCTCAATCCTCACACCCCCCTGCAGGTGCTGGAATATGTGCTGCCCCAGTGCGACATGGTGCTGCTCATGAGCGTGAACCCAGGCTTCGGCGGGCAGCAGTTCCTGGAATTCACCTACCGCAAACTGGCGGACCTGCGGGAGATGTGCCGCCGGCTGCAGTGCTGGCCCCGGGTGCAGGTGGATGGCGGCGTGACGCCGGACAACGCCGGCGCCCTCATCGCCGCCGGGGCGGATGTGCTGGTATCCGGCTCGGCATTCTTCGGATTTCCGCCCTATTACGAACGGCATCGGGCTTTTTTGCAAGCCATGGGCGCCTAGGGGGCCAGGCAGTCCCAGGGCATTGGCAACCGCCTTCAATCCGAGTAGGAACAGGGGTCCCCGTCCCCCACAGCAGCAAGGAGAAACCATCATGTCCACCATGCGCGAGATGGCCAATGCCGTGCGCTTCCTGAGCATCGACGCCGTGCAGCAGGCACGCTCCGGCCACCCCGGCGCGCCCATGGGCATGGCCGATTTTGCCGTCACCCTCTGGACCCGGCACCTGCGGCACAATCCCATCAACCCCGGCTGGTGGAACCGCGACCGCTTTGTGCTCTCCAACGGCCACGCCAGCATGCTCCTGTACAGCCTGCTGCACCTGACGGGGTACGACCTGTCCATCGACGACATCAAACAGTTCCGGCAGCTTGGCTCCCGCACCGCCGGGCATCCCGAATACAAGCACACCCCCGGCGTGGAAACCACCACCGGCCCCCTGGGCCAGGGCATCGCCAACGCCGTGGGCCTGGCCCTGGCGGAACGCATGCTGGCCGCCCAGTTCAACACCCCGGAGCATGCCGTCATTGATCACTTCACCTACGTGGTCATGGGCGACGGCTGCATGATGGAAGGCCTGTCCCACGAGGCCTGTTCCCTGGCCGGCGCCCTCAAGTTGGGCAAGCTCATCGCCCTGTACGACGACAACGGCATCTCCATTGATGGCGCCGTGGATCCCTGGTTCAGCGACGATACCCCTGCCCGTTTTGCCGCCTATGGCTGGCATGTGATCGCCGATGTGGACGGGCATGATCCCGATGCCGTGGATGCGGCCCTCGTTGCGGCCAAGGCCGTTACGGACAAGCCCACCCTCATCTGCTGCAAAACCATCATCGGCTACGGTTCCCCCACTCTCTGCGGCAATGCCAAGTGCCACGGCGCCCCCCTGGGTGAGGAGGAAATCGCCCGCACCCGCGCCGAACTGAACTGGCCGCATCCGCCCTTCACCGTTCCCGAAGACGTATACGCCGCCATGGACGCCCGGCCCGAAGGCCGCGAGCGCGAAGCCGCCTGGAACGACCTCTTTGAAGCCTACGCCAAGGCCCAGCCCGAGCGCGCCGCAGAACTGACCCGCCGCATGGAAGGCGCCCTGCCGGCCACCTTCCAGGAGCTGGCTTCCAGCCTGGTGCGGGAAATGAACCTGCTGGAAAAACCCGTGGCCACGCGCAAAAGCTCGCAGATGTGCCTGGATGCCCTGGCCCCGCACCTGCCGGAACTGGTGGGCGGTTCCGCGGATCTGGCCGAGTCCAACCTCACCCATTGGAAGGGTGCGGTGCATTTCCGGCCGGATGTTCCCACCGGCACCAGCGTGAATTATGGCGTGCGTGAATTCGCCATGGCCGCCATCATGAACGGCCTGGCCCTGCATGGCGGGGTGCTCCCCTTTGGCGGCACGTTCCTGGTGTTTTCCGACTACATGCGCAATGCCATGCGCATGAGCGCCCTCATGGGCCTGCGCGCCATCTATGTGTTGACGCATGACTCCATCGGCGTGGGCGAGGATGGCCCCACCCACCAGCCCATCGAACACGTGAGCTCCCTGCGCCTCATCCCCAACCTGGCCGTGTGGCGGCCGGCGGATGCAGCGGAAACCGCCGCGGCCTGGACCTGGGCCCTGGCCCAGGAAACCACCCCCACGGCCCTGTGCCTCACCCGCCAGAACCTTGCCCCCCTGGTGCGCGAAGGCGCGGCCCTGGGCAACCTGGACAAGGGCGGCTACGTGTTGCTGGATGCGGACATGCCCCAGCTCATCCTCCTGGCCACGGGCAGCGAAACCATACTGGCCGTGCGGGCGGCGCATCAGCTCACGGAAGAAGGCGTGCGCGTGCGGGTGGTCTCCATGCCCTGCCTGGAACTCTTTGACGCCCAGCCCCGCAGCTACAAGGATGCCGTGCTGCCGCCCGACGTGACTGCGCGCGTGGCCGTGGAAGCCGGCGCCACGGGCCTGTGGTACAAGTACGTGGGCAGCGAAGGCGCGGTCATCGGCCTGGATCACTATGGCCTTTCCGCCCCCGCGGACAAGCTGTTCCCGGAATTCGGCATCACCGTGGAGCGGATTGTGGCGCTTGCCCGGGAAATGCTGTAGGTTCGCCGCAGGCGGTCCTTCATCAAGAATCCCATCCATCCCAGGAGATGTGATCATGCACGTGCTGCACATGGCCGATCTGGACCTCGCCGGAAAGCGGGTTCTCATTCGCGAAGACTTCAATGTCCCCCTGAAGGATGGCGTCATCAGCGATGCCACCCGGCTCTCGGCCTCCCTGCCCACCATCCAGTACGCTCTGGACAAGGGCGCCAGGGTCATGGCCATGAGCCACCTGGGCCGGCCCACGGAAGGGGAATTCGACGAAAAGAACTCCCTGAAGCCCGTGGCAGACTGGCTCAACGCCAAGCTGGGGGGTGTGGTGCGTCTGGTGCGTGGGCTGGAGGGCGTGGACCCTGCTCCCGGGGAGCTGGTGCTGCTGGAAAACGTGCGCATGAACAAGGGCGAGAAGAAGAACGACCCCGAACTGGGGAAAAAATACGCCGCCCTGTGCGACATCTTCGTCATGGACGCCTTTGGCACCGCCCACCGGGCCGAGGCCTCTACCCACGCCGTAGCCCAGTTTGCCCCCGTGGCCTGCGCCGGCCTTCTGCTGGCCGCGGAGCTGGAAGCCCTGCACAAGGCCCTGGCCGCGCCCGCACGGCCCCTGCTGGCCATTGTGGGAGGGGCCAAGGTCTCCACCAAGCTGCTGGTGCTCAAAAACCTGCTCAAAAAGGTAGATGGGCTCATCGTCGGCGGCGGCATTGCCAACACCTTCATCGTGGCCGAGGGGCACCCCGTGGGCAAGTCCCTCTTTGAGGTGGACCTGGTGGAAGACGCCAAGCTCCTGCTGGCCGAGGCCAAGGCCACGGGCAAGACCATCCACGTGCCCACGGATGTGGTGGTGGCTGGCGAACTGTCGGCCACGGCCACGCCCGTCCTCAAAACCGTCGCCGAGATCGGCCCCGAAGACATGGTGCTGGATGTGGGCCCACAAACGGCCAAGGCCTATGCCGCGGCCTGCCAGAACGCCGCCACCATCGTCTGGAACGGACCCGTGGGGGTCTTCGAATACGAGCAGTTCGCTGGCGGCTCCAAGGTGCTGGCGCACTCCATTGCCGACTCCAAGGCCTTCTCCCTGGTGGGCGGCGGCGATTCCGTGGCCATGGTGGAACAGTTCGGCCTGGCCGAGGCCATGGGCTACATCTCCACCGGCGGCGGATCGTTCCTGGAATTCCTGGAGGGCAAGCCCCTGCCTGCCGTGGTCATGCTGGAGGAACGCGCCAAGGGGTAGGCCGAGCCGTTCCCGCCAGAATCTGCCAGAACGTCCCGTCATTCAAAAGCAGCAACGCCGGGGAGCACCGCATGGTGTTTCCCGGCGTTTGCCATGGCTCCGGCTTCCGCTCCCTACTGCTGTCGCAGCCGGTACTGCCGCACGGCGCGGTTGTGCTCGTCCAGGGTCTTGGAAAACACGTGCCCGCCGTCGCCTGAGGCCACAAAATACAGGTAGTCGTGCTCCTCGGGCTCCACGGCGGCCTTGATGGCCTCCAGCCCCGGCGAGCAGATGGGCCCCGGCGGCAGGCCCGGGCGCTGGTAGGTATTGTAGGGATTGGCGGCATCGTTCAGGTGACTGCGGCGGATAACGCCGCCAAAGGCCGTGCCCAGACCGTAAATAATGGTGGGATCGCACTGCAACAGCATGTTGCGCGCCAGGCGCTTGGTGAACACCCCGGCCACGCGGGCGCGCTCCTCGGGCACTCCGGTTTCCCGCTCCACCAGGGAGGCCAGGATCACCAGACGGGACAACTCCGTGGCGTTGGGCTCGCCGTGTTCGGCCCAGAGCCTGGCCGTCTTGTCCCAGAAGGTCTTGAGCAGCAGCTCCACAATGAACCGGGCATCCTGGCGGCCCGGGCGTTTGAGGAGATAGGTTTCCGGAAAGAGGAAGCCCTCGGCGTTGTCAAAGGGAATGCGATACTTCTGCAGCAACTCGGGGTCATGCACCAGGGCCTTGATTTCGCTGGCATTGGCAAAGCCCTGATCCTCGATGACCTGGGCCGTCTCCCACCAGGTCAAGCCTTCCCGGATGGAGAGGCGGTACAGGATGGGCTTGCCCGTGGCCAGGGTTTCCAGAATCCGGGTGGGGGGCCAGCCGGTGGACAGCTGAAAATCCCCGGCCTGGATGGAGCCCAGCCGTTTTTCCCACTTGCCCAGAAACATAAAATGCCGGGCGTTGGTGATGAGGCCTTCGGCCTCCAGGCCGCGGGCCACCTGGTCAAAGGTCTGGCCTTGCTCAACGGTGAAGACCACGTCCCGGCCCGGGGTTTCCGGAGAGGCCGTGAGAAAATGCTGGGCCTTGATATACACGAGGCCCGCCAACCCGAGGATGACGAGGAGCAGGAGGGCCACCAGGGAAAGGAGAATTCTGCGCATGGTCAGTCTGTATCGGCGGTTGCCGGCGGTGCGGGCCCCCCGGGGGGGCCGTTCATGTCCAGGTGCCGCTGCAGCAGGTGGGCTGCGGCGTGCTGGTCCAGCACAAGGCGGCGGTCCTTGCCGTTCATGTGGGGCAGGTCGGCCAGGTCGTCGCGGGCGGCATGCGAGGTCAGGGTTTCATCCACCGTGGTCACGGGCACGGCCACACGGCGGGTCAGGCGTTTGACGAAATTGCGGGCCTGGCGCAGGCTCAGGGGCTCCTGGCCATGGGCGTCCGGCGGATGCAGGGGCAGGCCCACCACCACCTGGACCACCTCAAGTTCCGCCACCAGCGCCGCAACCTCGTCCGCGACTTGCTGTTGCGAACGATTGTACAGGGTTTTGAATGGAAACACCAGCCGGGCATCCGGGTCGGAAATGGCCAGCCCCACCCGCTCGCTGCCGTAGTCGATGCCCAAATACTTCCCGGGTCGGGTCATGGCAGGGCTCCCTGGGAGGCCATTATGGCCCGGCATCACGGACAAAGGGCTGCAGCACCCCGGCCAGGGTTTCCAAAAAGGTCCCCAGCATGGCCTCGGTGATATCGCCCATGTGTCCGATGCGGAACACCGGCGGCGCACCGGCGGCTTCCAGGGCCGTGTTCATCTTCATGTACCCGGTATCGAACAGATACCCCTTGGCGCGCATGGCTTCCTTGACGGCCTTGAGGTCTGCCGCGGTCATGCTGGCCGGGCACTGCACCGCTGTGGCCGTGGGGGACCGGTGGCCCTGCGGGGCAAACAACTCGAACCCGGGCAGGCCGGCCACAAAGGCGTGGGCCTGATCCCGCAGGCGCAGGTGCCGGGCAAAGCGGGCGGACATGCCTTCTTCTTCCAAAATGTATTCCAACTGCACGGCCAGCTGGTTGGCCAGGGAGGTGCTGGGGGTGGAGAGGGTCTGGTGCCTGGCCGCGCGCTCCAGATGCCGCAGGATGTCCGTCACGTAGCCCTTGTTCGTGACCTGCTGGGATTTTTCCACGGCGTCCTGGGAGACGAAACAGATGCCTAGGCCGGCGGGCAGGGCCAGGCTCTTCTGCGTGGCCGTGGCATAGCCAGCGCAGCCCATGGCTGGCAGGTCCACGGGCACACCGCCGAAAATGGACACCCCGTCCACCAGAGGAAGTGCCCCATAGCGACGGGCCAGGGCGCAAAACTGGCCAATGTTCTCGTGCACCACGCCGGTGGAGGTCTCGTTATGGGTCATGGTGACCACGGCCGGGGCCTCAGTCCTGAGGATGGCCTCCACCACTTCCAGGTCCATAGCCCGGCCAGGTGTCACCTTGTGCTGCACGTGCTTCTTGCCGTTGAACACGGCGAGGTTGTGGAACAGATCCCCAAAGGCGCCCACGGAGATGTTCAGCACGGTGTCTTCCTCGTCGACCAGGGAACGCACCAGGGTTTCCAGGGCATTGGATCCGGAACCGGGCACCAGGGCCAGGTGATAGCCGTCGCTGGCGGGATCGTCCCCCAACCCGGCCAGGGTGCGCAGGCCATGGAAGATGGTATCGAAGCGCACGGCAGCCTCGGTGTCGCGATGCCCAAACTCAGGCAGGGCCGCCGCCTGGCGGATGTCCGGCCTGATGTAGGTGGGGCCGGTGATGAACAGGGTCAGATCATTGCAGTCCATGGCGCGCTCCGGACGCGGTGTGGGTTATTTTTCCGCCGTGGCAGTCACCCGGCGCACGCCGCCGACGCGGGGCATGGCCTTGGCCACGGTTTTGCGAAACAGCTTGCTCCAGCGTGTGCCATGGAGCTGCTCCGCCAGGTATTCCAGGGAATGCAGCACCGGGTGCACGTCGTGCATGCCCAGCAGGGAGCGGGAGATGCCCACCTTGCACGAGGGGCAGCCCACGATGATGGGACTGGTCTGGCCGTAGCCGGCCAGGTCCTTGCCCAATTGCTCCTGCTTCTTGGCCCGGATGCGGTTATAGATGTCCGGGGAGGTCAGGGCGCCCATGCCGGATTCGCCGCAGCAACCGGGGGACACGGCCACCTGCGCCCCGGTGAGGCGGGCCAGCCCCTGGCGGTAGGCTTCCGTGGCCTTGGGGCCCTTGATGCCCGTCCATTCCGCATGGCAGGCGCCATGGTAGAGCAGCTGCCGGCCGCTGGCCTTGGGCAGCTTGTCCGGCGCAATGCGTTCCAGCAGAAACTGTGTCACGTCCTGATGGGTCAGCTTGCGGGGCAGCATGGCGTCCAGCTGATAGCGGGAAAGTCCGTCACGACAGGAACCGCAGGAGGTGAGCAGGTGCGTCACGTGCAGGCCTTCGGTGGCGGCTTCCTCCAACAGCTTTTTTATGGCGTAGAGGTTTCGGGCCTGGTTGGTGGCAAAGGCCTCCTCGGCCCCGCTCACCAGCAGGGGGTACCCGCAGCAGAGGTGCTCCCGGGGCAGGATGACGGCATAGCCGGCCTCCAACAGCAGCATGACCCCGGCCAGGCCGATGTTGCGGTAGAAGAGCGAGGCGCCGCAGCCCGGGAAGTACAGCACCGTGGGCAGGCCTTCTTCCGGCTTGTCCAAAGGGGTTTTGGGCAGGGCTGCGCCGGCGGGAATGAAAAAGGGGCCGCGGTCCATGTGCAGGGCCTGCAGCAGGTTGCCCACCCCCAGTTGCGGCGAGGGACCGGAAAAGAGGGGGTTGTCGATCTTGCGACGCCAGGAGGGCGGAATGAGCCGCACCAGCTGGCTCTGGGCGGCGCCACCCAGGGCCGCCAGCTTGGCCGCCTTGGGCACGCGCCTGGCCGGCGCATTGGAGAGCCAATCCAGCACCGCATGCTTGATGGGGTGCCCTCCGGCGCGTTTGTCATCCAAAAATGCCCGCAGGGAAAGCACCACGTTAGGCGTGTCGATTTTCACGGGGCAGGTGGCCGTGCACTTGCCGCAGGCCGTGCAGTGCTCCATGAGCCGGCGCAACTCGTCCAGCAGCGCCCGATCGGGCTCGCCCTTGTTCACCTGGGTGTAGTAGATGGCCTCCACCAGGGCGCCAAGGGTGATGAACTTGTTGCGTGGATGGTAAATAAGGGACCGCTGCGGCTGGAACATGGCGCACACCTGTTTGCATTTGCCGCAACGGGTGCACACCTGAATGCTCTGCAGCAGCCGGATGAGCCGTTCCTTCTCGGGCAGGCCGCTCTGGCGGATATCCTGAATGAGGCGGTTGAAGGAGAAGGTATAGGGTGTCACCGGCAGGGCGCGCTGGGTAAGCTTGCCGGTATTCAGGATGTTGTTGGGGTCCACTTCTTTTTTGTACTTCTTGAGGGCGGCGATCTTCTCGTCGGAAATGAACCCAATTTTGGTGATGCCGATGCCATGCTCGCCCGAGACCTGACCCTTGAGCTCAAGCACCTTGGTCATCACCGTGGCGGCGGCTTCCTCGGCCTGGTGGAGCATGTCCGGATCGTTGGAATTCACCGGGATGTTCACGTGGCAGTTGCCGTCGCCGGCGTGCATGTGGTTGGCCACCACCACGCGGGTCTTGAGCATATTCTGATGAATCTCGCCAATCTTTTCCGCGGCCTTGGGATAGCGGGACGCCAGGTCGCGGAAGAAGAAGGCAATCTGCACCTCCAGCTCCTGGTCGTTGAGTTCCGCCGTGGTGGTTTCCTTTTTGAGGATGCGCTGGCAAAAGCCGCGTTCCATGGCGATGAACTCGTCATCCATGGGCACGGCCTCCAGCCGGCCCACCTCCCCCAGGGCCTTGCGGTAGGCCTTGGCCAGGTAGGTGAGGTTCAACTCCTCCAGAAAATCGGCAAAGGTCGGGATCATTTCGATGGGAATGACCACGTCCTCGTTGATCTTGAACCCGGACGTGCGCTTGGAAATGGCCGAGAGCTTGTGCCGGTCTTCCCAGAAGTGTTCGGCTTCCTTCTCGTCTTTGGCAATGAACACGTCCATGTTGTCCCGGCGGTCCACCATGGCGGCAATCTCGGCCACGGCGGTATCCAGGGCCTCGGGATGGTCGCTGTTGAGTTCCAGGATGAGCACGGAGATGGGGTCCCCTTCGTAGCGGGTGGACGTTTTGACGTACTCGATGGCCTGGACATACTTGATGCCGAACTCCTCCAGGGCGCTCATCTTCACCAGGTCGCCCGCCTCGCGGATGCGCCCCCGCAAGGCCACCAGCTCCGTCACCACCTCCATGGCGTGGTGCATGCTGCGGCCGAAAAATTCCAGCACAATGACCCGGGCGTGCTGGAGCATGGGGTAGCAGATGAAGCAGGCTTCGGTGATGATGCCGTCCACCCCTTCCTTCTGCACGCCGGGCAGGCCGCCAAGGTACTTGTTGGTGACATCCTTGCCCAGGTTCTCGCCGCGAATCTGATCCCCGGGCAGGGCGATGGTTTCTTTCACCCGGCCGTCATCGGTGCGCACCTCGAAGACCGCGGTTTCGTCGGGCATGATCTTGTGCCGCGGATGATCCACACGGCGCACCTCGATGATCTCGCCCAGGGGGGTGACCATCTTGTAGGAGAGGATGTTGTCCAGGGTGGTGCCGTATTCGAAGGCAAAGGGCCCGCCGGAGTTTTCGGAGATATTGCCGCCGATGGAGGAGGCCGCCTTGGAGGCCGGGTCCACGGTGAAGAGCAGGCCCTTCTTGGCCGCGGCCTGGATGGCCTGCAGGGTGATGACCCCGGCCTGGGTGCACAGGATCTTTTGCTCGGCGTCAACCTCGATGATTTCCTTGCACTTGGCCAGGGACAGGATGATGGACCGCTGGTGCGCCGGGATGGCCCCGCCGGTGAGGCCGGAGCCGCCGCCCCGGGGCACGATGACAAAGTCCATCTCGTTGGCCAGTTTGACGATGGCCTGGATCTGTTCCGTGGTCTTGGGCGTGATGACCAGCAGGGGCAGATTCATGCGCAGGTCCGTGGAGTCCGTGCTGCTCTCCACCAGGGTGGAGGGCCGGGCGTCCACGCTGTCGGCTTCCAGGATGGTCCGCAGCCGGCGGGACAGCTCCTTCTTGAAGCGCTGGTCGTCCTCGTATTCCTTCCAGAACCGTTTGATGGCCTTGGAGATGACGCCTGCGTACTCCCGGGAGAGGGACGGCTTTTCTCGCCGGAACTTGGCCTTGACGCTCTCCACCACCTGGCGGGGATCGATGAAGGGGTTGTAGCGGACAAGAAACATCTCCTGGGCCAGGGCCAGGGCCAGGTCGCGCACGGCCTCGGGCCAGGCGGCGAACTCGCCGGGGGTGAGTCCCAGCACACGGGAGACAATGTGTTCGGGAGGCAGGGAAATGTGGGGGCCTTTTTGCATCATGGATGGCCTCGCAATGCGAAGACGCCGCGGCGGGGCGCCCGCCAGACCGGCAACGAAGGAAAAAGATAGTACCAATAATGAGGCAACGGCGGGTTGGCAAGCCCCCGCCCGGGGCGTTTGCCGGCATGCCGGAGCATCCGGCCGGCAATACCACAAGAGGGAAGGTTGCGTTCCGTCGCGTTCTGCCTTAGTTCGCGGGTGGTTTGGGCACGCCCGGCGCCGGCCCCGGCGGGGCAAGGCCCGGCACGCCCTGGAGGATCTGCTCCAGCCCTTGCAACAGGTGCCCTAGCCCCTGCTGCAAGGCCCGACCCGCCCGCCAGGCCAGGTATTCCTCCAGGGTGGGAACGCCGGCGAACAGCAGGTCCTGCCCGGTGTCGGCCAGGGCACCGGAGCCCTCCACGGAATCGCACACCAGCACGGGCAACGGGGCGGTGGTGTCCACATAGCAGACCGTCAGCCGGGACAGGCC
>JAIWOE010000132.1 GCA_020217165.1 Desulfovibrio sp.
CGAAGAAAAAGCCCTGAAAGAGGGTGTACCCCACCTTGCGCAGGAACTCGAACTGTCGGATGTCCTCCACCCGTTTGGCGCCCAGCAGCGCATGGTTGGACTTGGCCAGGATGGTCAGTTCCTTGAGCCGGGGAACATCCTTGCTCAGGATGTCGATGAACACGATGTCTGCCAGCTCAAGCAGAGCCAGGCAATCGGGGTCGCCGGTAAAGTCGTTCAGGGCCACCTGATACCCCAGGGCCTTGCACTCGCGCAGGGCCTCCAGCACTGCTTTGTTGCGGGCAAAGCTCTCCTCCACCAACAGAATGGTGGAGGATGCCGGCAAGGTCAGGGGTGTTTTGCGTAGCAGGCTTTCTTCTGTGAAGTTGATGCACACCTTCCTGATGCGTTCTTCCCCTTTGGGAAGATTCAGGATGGCATTGGAGATGACCGTCAGGGTGGCCATGTCCTTGTCATCAAAGGTGGCCTGAGTGGCCTCGGGGGAATGACGATAGAGCAGGGCATACCCCCAGACTCTCTTGTCCCCGTCAAAAATGGGCTGACGGGCGAAGAAGGTGTCCACGTACAAGGGGGGGATGCCCTCCTTGCTCGTTTCCTGGGTATGGTCGGCCATGCGCTCCTCTCAACTGGCTGATTCTAGGGGGTTTCCCAACTGCGTGAAAGGCTTGTATCATGAATTGGCGCAGGCTGAAAGAGCGCAATGCGCATGCGGGCCGGTTGTGTAGACTTCAGTTAGGGCTGGACGCCGCGCGGCGCTTGACGTAGAGGAAATGCGAGGCTTGGCATCGCATCTATTCCGGGGGGTTGTTGCGTGTGCAAGGCGGTTGCCAATGCCGGGCATTGCGCCTGCCGTGGGCGTTGTGTGGCGAGGCCGCCGGGCGGCCTCGTCCTTCGCGTCGCATATCATGTTAGCACCGTAAGGAACATGTTGCCAGCGCTATGATGAAACCAGCGGACGCGCCCGCCATGCCGGGTTTCTCTTCGGATGATGAAATGCGCCAGGCCCGGATGGTGCAACGCAAATCCGGGCTCAAGCTGGCGGAGTATTTGCGACATCAGGGCAAGCTCAAAGAAGACGAGCTGATGGAATATGTGGCCAATCAGCTGCAGATAGACAAATATTCCGTCGAAAAATATCCCGTCGATACCTCCCTCTCTCGCGTGCTGCCCATGGAAGTGGCCCGCAAGCACCATGTGGCCGTGCTGCGCCAAAAGGGCAGCATGATCTGGCTGGCCACGTCGGACCCCCTGAACGTGGGCATGCTGGACATCCTGGAGAAGTCCACCAAGTTCGACATCGAACCCGTCTATTGCCCCAAGGGAGAGCTGGACGAGCTACTCTTCCAGTATTACGGCAAGACCACGGACATGAAAGACCTGGTGGGCGCCATTGAGGAATTTCATGTGGAGAGCGATGATGAGCTCATCGCCGACGGCCTGGGGGACATCTCCATGGCCGCCCTGGAAGATGCGCCCATTGTCCGCCTGGTTAACCAGGTGCTCTCCCAGGCCGTGGCGGAAAACGCCTCAGACATCCACATCAGCCCGCAACGTGACCGCGTGCAGCTGCGGTTTCGCATCGACGGCGTGCTGCGCGAGTATCCGGCCCCGCCCAAGTCCGTGTTCATGCAGTTCGTCTCCCGCATGAAGCTCCTGGCAAACATGGACATCTCCGTGACCCGCATTCCCCAGGATGGCCGGTTCTCCTTCAACGTCCAGACCAAGGAAGTCAACGTCCGCGTCTCGTCCCTGCCCACTATCTATGGCGAAAACATGGTGTTGCGGCTGCTGATGAAGGCCCGCAAGACCCTGAGCTTGGAAGACCTGGGCATGAACGAGGATGACCAGAAGCGGCTGGAGGAGAACCTCTTCAAATCCTACGGCATGCTGCTGGCCTGCGGCCCTACGGGGAGCGGGAAAACCACCCTGCTGTATGCCATGCTGGCCCGGGTGGACAAGCCGGAAATCAATATCATCACCCTGGAAGACCCCGTGGAAACCCGGGTGGACACCATCCGCCAGGTGCAGCTGAACCGCAAGGCTGGCATGACCTTTGCCTCGGGCCTCAAGTCCATCCTGCGCCAGGACCCGGACGTGTTGATGGTGGGGGAAATCCGGGATCAGGAAACCGCCCAGATTGCCATCGAATCCGCCATGACCGGCCACCGCCTGCTCTCCACCGTGCATACCAATGACGCTCCAGGCGCCATCACCCGCTTTATCGATATGGGCATCGAGCCCTTTCTCATTTCCTCCACCTTGCTCATTGCTGTGGGGCAGCGCCTGGTGCGCCGCAACTGCATGCATTGCCTCACTGAATATACCCCACCCCAGCCCATGGTGGAAGCCCTGCACCTCAAGCGGCCCATCCCTTTCCTCAAGGGCAAGGGCTGCCCCCGCTGCCGCGACACGGGCTACGCCGGCCGCGTGGGCGTGTACGAAGCCCTGGCCATTGACGAGGAGATTCAGGAAATGATCGTGGCCCGAAAGTCCTCCAAGGAAATCGGCCGCGCGGCCTCGGCGGCCAAGAAGTTCCGTTCCATGAAGAACGACGCCCTGACCAAGGTGGCCAAGGGCATCACCACCCTGGAGGAAGCCGCTCCCATCCTCTTCATGTAGGCCGGCTGCTGCCGGTCACAGCCCCCGCGCGATGGCCCCCAGCCGGGCCACGGCCTGCTCCACCTGCGGCGTAAAGCGCAACCCCGTGGAAAGCCGGAGGAAACGCTCGAATCCACTGCCGTTGGAAAACAGCAGGCCCGGCGAAATGCCGATGCCCTCAGCCGCAGCCCGCAAAAATACCTCCACCCCCGTGGGGCCACCCGCGGGCAGCTCCACCCACAGGATGCAGCCCCCCCGCGGGGTGGTGGCGCAGGTGCCCTCGGGAAAATGGCGGGAGACCGCCAGCCGCATGGCCTCGGTCTGCTGTTCCAGTTCCCGGGTAATGCGGGCCAGGTGCCGGTCGTACAGACCACGCTCCAGGTATTCGGCCACGGCCAGTTCCGTGGGGGCGGCCCCGGACAAGGTGGACATGCCCTTGAGTTCCAAGGCCCTGGACGCCACGGCCTTGCCCGGCAACAGGTAGCCCACGCGGTAGCCCGGGGTCAGGGTTTTGGAAAAGGACGAAACCAGCGTCACCACGCCGCGCTCGTCAAAGGCCTTGCATGCCGGTGGCCGCGGTGTGCCCCCGGGATGGGCGGAGGGGAAGATGAGGTCTCCATAGACGTCATCCTCCACCAGGGGGATGTTGCGGCTGCTCAGGAGCTGCACCAGCTCGGCCTTGGCCTCGGGGGGCATACAGCTGCCGTCGGGGTTGTTCCAGGTGGGGGTGAGCACACAGGCGGCAATGTCGAAGCGGTCCAGGGCTTCGGCCACATCGGTGGGGCTGATGCCCGTATGGGGATGGGAGGGGACCTCCACGGCCCGCAGGCCCATTAATTCAAGCATCTGCAAAAAAAAGTGATACGTGGGCGAGGCGATGAGCACGGCGTCCCCGGGATGGGTGAGGGCCCGCAGGGCGATGGACATGCCCTCCGTGGCGCCGCAGGTGGTCAGGATCTCCTCCGGCGCAGCCAGCACGCCAGCCAACGCCAGACGGCGCGCCACCTGTCGTCGCAGTTCCAGGCTGCCGGCCACGGGGGCGTAATGGGCCACGCGGTCCGGCTGGCGGCGGCTCACCTCGGCCAGCAGGCGGGACAAGGTGAGCGCCGGCAGCAAGGTGGGATCCACCTGGGCCACGCCCAGGGGCAGCACCTCGTCGCGGCCCAGGGTCTCCAGCACCCGGCGCACAATCTCCCCCCGCCGCACGGGGCGGGCCACGGGCGCCGCCATGGCTGGTGCCCCGGCCGGGGGCAGGGTGGCGGTGGGCTGCCGTACCACAAATCCCGATCGCGGCCGTGACTCTAACACCCCGATGCGTTCCAGGGATTCATAGGCCTGCACCACCGTGGCCAGGGAGACCCCCATGGCCGCGGCGGTTTCCCGCAGGGACGGCACCTTGCGGCCGGGGGGAATGGAGCCGGTCTGGATCATGCCCAAAATGCGCTGTTCGACGCGCTTGTGCAGGGGGGCGTCAGGCGCTGACAGGGGCGATGCCATGGGGGGACCTCGTCATCTGTACTGGGTGAATTTTCAATTTCTGTGTCTGTTCACATGACAGATTCTGGCGCAATGTCCAGCCCTGCGCCGGGCGATGGGGTTCGGCGGAAGGAGGAGTCTTGATGCAACTGCGCATGTCCGGCCGGGATACGGCCGTGGCCCTGCTGACGACGTGTGTCTGGGGTCTGAATTTCGTGGTCATCCGCTGGGGCCTGGGCGAATGGCCGCCCCTGTTTTTCGCAGGCCTGCGGTTCACCGTGGTGGCCCTGCCCGCAGTGTTCATCATCGGTCGCAACGGCCTGCCCTTGCGGCTGGTGCTGGCCACGGGGTCCCTGGTGGGCGTGGGCTATTTTTCACTCCTGTTCGTGGGCATGCAGCTGGGCATGCCGCCCGGATTGTCGGCCCTGGTGTCCCAGGCGCAGGTGTTGTTCACGGCCTTGTTTTCCGTGTGGTTGCTGAACCAGAAGCCCACGGCCTGGCAGTGGTGCGGCATGGGAGTGGCCGGGGTGGGGCTGTACCTTTCCGCCGGCAATTCCCTGGCCCTGGCCCCGCTGGCCGGCTTTGCCCTGGTGCTTGTGGCCGCCCTGTTCTGGGGCCTGGGCAACATCATGATGAAAAAACTCGCAGGCGACGTGAAAGTGGATGGGTTTCGCCTGACCATCTGGATGTCCCTGGTGCCCATCATCCCCAATCTTGTCTTGTCCTTCTGCACGGAGCAGGGGCAGTGGGAAGCCCTGCAGCACCTCACCTGGATGGGCGTGTTCGCCGTGCTGTACACGGCCTGGGGCTCCACCATCCTTGGCTGGGGCGTCTGGGCCTGGCTGCTGCGCAAGTATGCCGCCCCGCAGGTGGCTCCCTTTGCGCTGCTGGTGCCGGTGGTCACCCTGGCCATTGCCGTGAGCCTGGGCATGGAACCCCTGAAGCTGGAGACGGCCGTGGCCTCTGCCCTGCTCCTGGGCGGCGTGGCCCTGACCCTGTTCGGGGATCGGCTGGGGGGATTGTGTCCGTGGCGCTGGCTGCGGCCCAGCCCGGCGGAGGATGGTTATTCCATCAAGTCCAGATAGAACAGTTCGAGTTCCTCAAATCGCACCACCAGGGGAGCCGCGCGCGACAGGCACACGAACAGCGGCAGGGCGGCGATTTCCAACGGCGCCTTGATGAGATTGCCCGGCAAGGCGGGGCGGTGGCGCTCCCAGGCCACCGCTTCCGCAGCCAGGGCATCTATGGAGCCGCCCGCCAGGGCTGGCAGCAGGTCGGCCAGCCGACCGCGCAGCACTCGCCTGCCGGGGACGGATTCCACCGCCGGCAGGCGCACCCCATCGGCCAGCCCCATGCGGTACTGTGACAAATCTGTTTCAAACTGCAAAAAATGTTCGGCGCCCTTGCGGACGTAGATATGCAACGCCCCTTGTATGCGGTGGGGCGCCCGGAAGCACTGCAAGGCTTCGCGGTGGGTCACGGGATCCGCAATGCCGGCCACGACCTCGGCGCGACCCTCCAGCAGAGGCGTGAGGTCGGCGGCGGTGGCCATGGGCACCCATTGTGGAGTAAAATCGAGTCGTTGCGCCAGGATGGAAAGCACTTCCACGTCCGGCCCCCGCGCCTGGCCTCCCTGCATCCACTGCCAGGGGGCCAGGGGCGCCACCGCCACGAAGAGCTCGGATTTCGCATGGCTCGGAATCGGCCACTGCAACACCAGCATCAAACACAAGAGTGCCCGACGCATGGTGGTGCAAATTTTTGCATGTTGACAACGCATGGGGTTTCTGTACAGTTTGATGGTGAAATCATCAAGACGCAGCGGCCTCCATGCGCCGGGCTGTGCCTTGATGGCGCGGAGGGGACGGCGGCACTCCCAGGGCACTCCCGTGGAGACGGCCGACCGCGCACAAGACCGAGACAAGCCATGGAGCCTTGGGGAGTAGGGCATGGCGTGCAATGCAACGATTCGCAGTATCCTGCTAGTGTGCTGCACCGTGGGCGCGCTCATTCTGGGAGCGTGCGCCGGGATGTGCCCGGACAAGACCGCCCGTCGCAGCAGCGATGCCGTGCGTCAGGCATTCGCCAAGGTCCCCCCCTACAGTGCCGCCACGCGCGATGTGTTTCATCGCCCCTCTTCCAACACCACCGTCATGCTGTTGGACCGACACCCCGCCCCGGGCGAATGGGCCGGCCCTCTGACCATGGGCACGGCCATCCGCATTGGTCTGGCCCGGAGCACGGCCCTGCAGGTGGTGCTGGCCGAAGCTGGCGTGCCCGCCGAGCGATTGCGGCAGCAATCCATCCCCCACGGACAGGGAGAAGCGGCGGAAGCCTTTTCCGAAACGCCCTTCGGCTATGCAAAGTTGGCCCCCGGGTGGCCGCGGCTGCTTGCGGAGACCTATGTCCGCAGCATGCTGGGTCCCTCACATGCGGGGCTGGATGACACCGGCGCGCCATCGGCCGCTGGCAATGCATTGCGTCTGGAACTTGCCGCAGTGGCCACGGCCCTGGACGTGATCCTGGACGTGCGCGAACACTGGTACACCATGGTTGCTGCCTCACAGGCCCATGTGGCCACCACCGATGAACTGCTGGCCGCCGAGGCTGCGTGGCAGATGGCGCGGGCCATCCCGGCCGATCAGGCGGGGAACCCCGTGGCCGCCCCGCAACGCCAGGAGACCCAGGCCCGGTTCGAGGCGGCCCAACGGCATGTTGCCGCCACGGAGGCGGCCTTGCATCAGGCCCGGCGGCGCATGCAGCAATGCATGGGGCTGGAAGGGGACGATGCCGGCTGGCACGTACCGCCCCTGCTCCCGGGCCGGCCCCTGCAGGATGCCGTGCTGGACGACGCCATGCTGGCCGAGGCCGAGATGCGATCCGTCAATGCCAGCCTTGACCTGGCCCTGGTCCGCCAGGATGCCTTGCGGGCCAACGCCGCCGCCCAGACGGCAGCGCCCCTGGTGGCGCCGCGCCAGGAGCCCCCGGCCACGCAGACCCCACAGACCGCGCAGACCACGCCTGCCTGGCAGCCCCAGGCCGTGTCCCAGACGGCATGGACCAACTGGGCGTTTCCGGCTCCGTTTTTCACCCCATCCTTCACCACGCGCAGCGCAGCCCAGGCGGCGCGGGAGCGGGAGTGGCGGCGGTACAAGGCCATGACGTCCGTGGTTCGCAGCGCCACGCGGGCCGCTGGCGAGGAGCTGATGGCCTCCCGCCAGGTCCTGGAACGCCTGGAGCAGCAACGGGCCGCCCGGCGCGCGCCCCAGCTCACCGTGGGACGCTCTGCGGAGCAATTCCGCAGTGGGGTTAGCCTCTTGGAAAGCGAGCACGAAGCCCTGGCCCGTCGGCGCGCCCTCATTGCCGCCCAATTGGAGTACTGGATGGCCCGGGCCCGCCTGGAGCATTTGCTGGCCGGGCGCATGGCCGCTCACCCGTCGCCCCAGGCCTTCCGGCAAGTCAGCATCATGCAGCCGCCTGCGGAATAATCCTGCGGCCATGGCGCGAATTCCCGCCACACCGGTCCTCCTGCACCGGCGTCGCGTTCCAGCGCTGCGGGACGCATGGTGATGGTTCTGCCGTACAATCTGACCGCATGTCATGAGTTGCTCTCCCGGCTGCTGCGGCCGGGGGATCTGGCGCTGGACGCCACGGCCGGCAACGGTCGCGACACCGAGTTCCTGGCCCGGGCCGTCCTGCCCGGAGGCCGCGTCTTTGCCTTCGACATCCAACCATTTGCGTTGGACCGCACCCGACAGCGCCTGCACCATGCCGGCCTTGGCCACGGGTGCGAGCTGTTTCTGGCCAGCCATGCCGACCTTGATGCATTCCTTCCCGCTTCGGCCAGGGGACACCTGCGGGCTGCGGTGTTCAACCTCGGGTACTTGCCGGGCGGCGATGCTGCCGTCATCACCCGGCCCCACAGCACCGTGGCGGCCCTGCAGGCGCTGGAGTCCTGGATGGCCCCTGGCGGGCTGACCACAATCATGTGCTATCTTGGCCATCCAGGCGGGGCAGAGGAAGGCGCGGCCGTGGAGGCGTATTGCCGGGGCCTGGACTGGAAACGGGCGCGGGTGTTACGGCAAGGCTTTCTCAATGAACCCCGAAACTCCACGATTCTATACTGCGTGAGTTATAGATGACGGCGGCATCACAATCTGAAAACATTTTGCGGAATTTTTTGAAATCTACCTGGAAAGTTTGAGGTTTCCCTGCTAGGAATGAATAATGTTTCTGTGGCGTCTATGCGTCCTGCATCCGTGATTTTGAGCGAGGGGGAGATGTCCATGAATCGTGCATCGTGTCTGGCTGTTGGGGCTGCCTGGGTCGCAGGGGTGGTGCTGTGCGCAGGCCCTTTGCGCGGGAAATCCCGTGCGAGCATGGGCCGATGCGGCATCGCACAATGCTTTCATCCATTTTTTCGTCATCCCGGCCCAGAAGGAAGCGGATGAGGCCGCTGTGGAAGCCTTGACGCTGGAACTCGTTGCCATGGCCGGGGGATATACCGAGCTGGGGCAGGTCTCGGGCGGGGATCGCGGCCCCGACGGTTCTCCCCAGGGCGCCATCTCGCGGTCGAACCATCGCCCCTTTCTGGTGGCCGCCAGGGAGGACCTCTCCGTGCGTCTGGAGGCGTTGCTGACGGAGAAGTTCCAGGAAAAAATGCCCTTCGTGTTGGTATGGCAAGGCAATTGTTCCTTGTTCCTCCAGTAACCAAGTATCTTGTTACAACATGGATCTCTTCATGAGCGCAGCAACTACAGTTCGAATTTCAACGAATGCAGTGGTGTTGCACAGTACGATAACACTGCTGTGCTTCTTTATGGCTGAGGATGCCTGGGCTGCCGCAGCCGGTGGGTTTGCCATGTCTTCCCTGTTTCCCTGGCTCATGTTCGTCCTGGGGATTGGCGTGGGCGGGGGGGCAGTCTGGGTGTGGCGCTCGGGCAGGCAGTTTTCCCCGCTGATTGACGCCGCCGAAGCCCTGGCCAAGGCGGCGCCGGTCGCCATGCCTCCGGCTGGAGAGGGCGACCCGGCCAGGTTGGCCACGGCGCTGACGGCCTTGCAGGCCCGCCTGGCATCCGCCACGGCAGCCCAGGCAGCCCTGGAGGCCTTGCCTTTTGCCTGCCTGCTGGTGACGTCAGAGGGAACCCTGGCGGCGGCCAGCCGGACGGCGGCGGGGGCTCAGCCCCGCCTGGGAGGCCCCGCGGCGGGGCTGTTGGACACCGTCCCCGGTGCGGCGCAGTTGGTGGACAAGGCCTTGCAGGGCGAGTCCGGTATTGCCATGGCCGAGGCCGGTGGCACCCGCTGGCTGATGGCGGCAGCGCCGGTTCGCGAGGGAAGTGGGAAAGACGGCAAGGGCAGGGCCGCCGTGGTGGCCTGGGCCGATGCCGGCGCGTTGCAACAGGAGCTGGCCGACGTTCGCGGGCAACTGACACAACTGCTGGCCCAGGGCTCCGGGGTCAACGAACTGGCCCAGCGCGTGGCTTCTGCCTCGGAGGAGTTGTCTGCCACGGCGGACGAGCAGGCCACCGGAGCGCAGAATCAAAAGGCCCAGGCAGAAGCCGTGGCCACAGCCATGGAAGAAATGAACGCCACGGTGTTCGAAGTGGCCAAAAACGCAGCTGAGACCGCCGATGTGGCCCAGGAGGCCTCCACGGCGGCCAGCACCGGGGCCGGGCTGGTGCGCGAGGCCGTGCAGGCCATCAATGCTGTGGCGGATTCCGCCTCCCGGCTGGAGCGGGTGCTTGGCGAGCTGGACAGTCAGTCCGGGGAGATTGGCCGCGTCATCAATGTCATCAACGAGATTGCGGATCAGACCAACCTCCTGGCCCTGAACGCCGCCATTGAGGCGGCCCGGGCTGGTGATGCCGGTCGCGGGTTTGCCGTGGTGGCCGACGAAGTGCGCAAACTGGCAGAAAAAACCATGGCCGCCACCAAGGAGGTGGAGGCCTCCATCCGCGCCATGCAGGAAGGCTCCAGGCACGCCATGGCGTCCATGCAGGAGACGAGGACCCAGGTGGAACGCTCCACCACCTCCTCCAACCGGGCCGGTACGGCCCTGGAAGAGATTACCGCCCGCATTCAGGACATGACCGGCCGCGTGGCGCAGATTGCCACCGCCGCCGAGGAGCAGAGCGCCGCGGCCGAGGAGATCAACCGCAACGTGGAGGAAATCTCCACCATCGCCAGCGAGGCGGAGGAAGCCGCCACCCAGACGGCTGCCGCCACCCGGGATCTGGCCGCCTTGTCCATGGAACTGCTGACCCTCTCCCAAACCCTTTCCGACGCCCGGGAGGATGCCCGCAAGCTGCGCGCCTCCAAGGGCGAAATGCGTGGCGTGCTGCCCAAAATGATGCAGGAGTGGATCAAGAAGCAATTCCCGCCCCAGGTGGTGGAGCGGGTGCGGGAGGAGACGGGCAACGTCACCTTCCTGCCCACGGCCAGCTACCCGGATCAGGTGATGCATCAAATGGTGGAGGCCGTGGCCCGGGCCGCGGGGGCGTCTGTCCACGACATCTTTATCCAGTTCGGCAAGTTCACGGCCCAGGAGTTCCAGCGCGTTTACCGGCGGTATTTCAAGACCACGGACCTCAAGCAGTTCTACCTGACCATGAATGAGACCCACGCCCAGTTGACGCGGGACATGCCCGGCA
>JAIWOE010000133.1 GCA_020217165.1 Desulfovibrio sp.
CAGCCCGATGACCGGCACGCCCATGGCCTTGACCAGTTGCAGGCTGGCCAAGGTGTCTGCCGTTTCGCCAGACTGACTGATGACCAGCACGGCGTCGTCTTTGTCCAACAGGAAGTTGCGGTAGCGGAATTCCGAGGCAATCTCTACGGAGACGGGCAGCCGCGCCCAGTCTTCAAACAGATGCATGCCCCACAGCCCGGCATGGAAGGATGTGCAGCCGCTTGGGCACGGGCATGCCGGCCAGTTCCTCCAGACAGACGCCCTGGCCCGCAGGGTCCAGGCGGCCGGCCAGGCAGTCTGCCACCACCCGGGGCTGTTCGAAAATTTCCTTGAGCATGAAATGCTTGTAGCCGCTCTTCTGGGCTGCCTGCACGTCCCAGGAGATGCGTTGCGGGGTGCGGTGCACCTGGGCCAGGGTGGCGGCGTCCCACACGCCCCAGGAGTGGGCGTCGATGCGCACGATCTCCCCGGCGTCCAGGAACACCACATTGCGGGTGTAGGGCAAAAAGGCCGGGATATCCGAGGCGATGAAGTGCTCGCCTTCCCCCACCCCCACCACCAGGGGCGAGTGCCGCCGGGCGCCGTAGACCACCCCTGGCTCCTCCAGGCGCACGATGGCCAGGGCGTAGGAACCCTCCACCTGGGCCAGGGTCCAGGAGAGGGCCTTGAGCATGTCCCCTTCGTGTTCGCGCAGGCCCTTGGCCAGCAGGTGGGCCAGGGACTCGGTGTCCGTGTCCGTGGAAAAGGTCACGCCCTCGCCCTGCAGCATGCAGCGCAGGGTCTGGAAATTCTCCACAATGCCGTTATGGGCCAGGGCCAGATGACCGGTGGTGTCGCGGTGGGGATGGGCGTTTTTCTCGTTGGGCAGGCCGTGGGTGGCCCAGCGGGTGTGCCCGATGCCGGAAAGGGCGCCGCCCACGTTGAGGGATGCCAGTTTGGTGTCCAGCTCAATGAGCTTGCCCGGGGCGCGGACCACGTGCAGCGCGCCATCCTGGATGTACGCCACGCCGGCGGAGTCATAGCCGCGGTATTCCAGCCGCCGCAGGCCTTCCATGATGAGGGGGACCGCCACCCGGTGGCCGCTGTATCCGATAATGCCGCACATGCCGTGTTACCTCGTGGGGGATGAAGGGACCGCGTGATCCGCCAGGAAGGCGGGGAGCAGTGCCGCCAGACGACGCAGGGCCTGTCCGCGATGGCTGCGGGCGTTCTTTTCCGCAGGGGCGAGTTCGGCCGCGGTACAACCGGCGTCTTCGTCAAAAAAAACAGGATCGTAGCCGAATCCGTGTTCGCCGCGGGGTTCGTGGAGAATGCGCCCCTGCCAGCTGCCCTGGGCCGTCACGCTGGCGCCGTCCGGGCTGGCCAGGGCCACCTCGGTGACGAACCGGGCCGAGCGGGACAAGTCCGGCACGTGGGCCAGGGCCTGCAGCAGCTTCTGGTTGTTCAGCCGGTCCTTTTCCGCGCCGGTGGCGCCGGGGGGAAAGGGGGCGGCAAACCGGGCGGACCGCACGCCCGGGGCGCCCTGGAGGGCATCCACCATGAGTCCCGAGTCGTCGGCCATGGCGATGCATCCCGTGTGCGCGGCCACGGCGCGGGCCTTGAGCAGGGCATTTTCCGTAAAAGTTTCGCCAGTTTCTTCCACCTCAGGCATGTCCGGAAAGGCGTCGAGGCCCATCACGGCCACATCCATTCCAAGCCCGCTGCCCAGCCCGTGCAGCAGGGCTTCCAGTTCGGCGAGCTTGCCGGCATTGCGTGTGGCGAGAACAAGTGTGTGCGGCATGGGAAGACCCTTGATTCACATGGACGGCGGCAAGACAGCGCAGGGTCTGGAATGACGACGACCGTACGACATGTCCGGGGGCGCTCCCTTGTACCAAATACTATAGAATCATTCAAGAGAGATTCTAAAGAGCTCGCTGCCCGCCAGAACTGGCGTTCCCGGCGGCCTTGGCGTTGCCCGCGGCCAGGGCCGGCAGGCTCAGGGTTACGGTGGTGCCCTGGCCCTCCTGGCTGACCAGGAGCACCTCGCCGCCCATTTCCTCAATGATTTTTTTGGTCATGGCCAGGCCCAGGCCCGAGCCCTGGTTCTTGGTGCTGAAGAAGGGATTGAAGATGCGGGGGCGGATGTCTTCGGCAATGCCGGGCCCGTCGTCTTCCACAATCATGCTCACGTAGGGGGGCGCAAAGGCCGTGCGCAGGACGATGGTGCCGGCCTTGCCCTGCTGTTCCAGGGCTTCCATGGCGTTTTTGATGCAGTTGATGACGCACTGCTTCACCAGCTCGCCATCCACCTTGGCTAGGGGCAAGGAGGGCGCCAGGGCCAGCCGCAGGGTCAGGCCCTGTTCCTGGCATTTCATGGCAAAAAGTTCGGCCGTGTCCTGCAGGAGCTGGTTGCAGTCCAAGGCGGCCGGCGAGGCTTCCGCCGATTGCAGGGGGCGGGCAAAGTTGAGGGTGCTTTTGAGGATGGCGTCCAGCCGGCGGGATTCGTCCAGGATGATGGAGGCCTTTTGCCGCGCGTCCTCGTCCAGGCTGGGTGAGCGCACCAGGGCGTTGGCAAAACCGGCAATGGCAAAGAGGGGATTGCGGATTTCGTGGGCAATGTACGTGGACAGCTCGCCAATGGCGGCCAGACGCTCGGACTGCTGCAGCCGGCGGTGCATTTCCAGCATTTCGGTGATGTCACGCCGGACTTCCAGCAGGGACTCCAGGGTGCCGTCGGGGCTGAGGATGGGATAGGCCACCACACGCAGGGTGCGCAGGCCGCCGTCCTGCTCCACCAGGGGGAGGGTGGCTTCCTGGACGAGGCCGCTTTTCATGGCCAGCCGCACGGGGCAGGGGGAGTCTTCCTGCTGGCGACAGGTGTGCGGCGGGGAGTCCAGCTGGGCGTAGGCGCGGCCCAGGAGCTCGTCGCGGGTCAGGCCGCGACGAGCGCAGGCCCGGGTGTTGGCGTCCAGCACCAGGCCGTGGGCATCCAGGAGCAGGATTTCGTCGTCGGACTGTTCGAAGAGCGTCTCCAGGACCGAACGCGTCTGTTCCAGTTCCACACGCCAGGCCCGACGCAGCAGGCCCGCGCCCAGGAGGGCTTCAAGAAACGAAAAGGTGTGGCGGTCTCCCACGGAGAGGGTGGGCGCCAGGGCCGGCGCCAGGGCCGGCAGGGCGGCCTTGAGGGCGGCGAAGGCTGCGGGGTCGTCACGCAGGTCCAGCAACAGGTGCAGGTCAGGGTGCGCCGCCAGCATGGCCTCCAGGGTGGGGTGCTGGACCACCCCCGTGGGCAGGGCGGGGGACTCGCCGGGCGGGTCCGGCAGCACGCAGCACACCCGCAATGTGGGCACGGCCTCTGTCACGCCGGGCCGCGCCAGGGCGGCAAGGGCGCGCTCCAGCACTTCCGGACGGCCCACCAGGGCCAGATGGAATGGCGCAACGGGCTGCATGCGGCGACTCCAGGACAGTCACGTCACGGACCGCCCGGTGCAGGGAGGGCGGCGGTTCGGACCATGACTTATTCCTAATCCTGTCCAGGAAAAATCGCAACCGGTTCGCCCCGTTTCCAGGTCGGTAGCGCGGGATTTGCGCAGCTTGCCCCGTGGCGGGGATGCGGCTATAGGCTGGTGCCAGATGCCGCCGGCCGCTGCGCCGGCAAGGAGACCGCATGACCGTTGCCACTCCCCCGTCCCCCCGCCCCCTGCGGGTGCACATGACCAGCCTGGGCTGCCCCAAAAACCGCGTGGACAGCGAGCGCCTGTTGGGCCGCCTGGGCGAGCAGGCCGTGCCCACCGAGGACATGGCCGCCGCCGACCTGGTGTTCATCAATACCTGCGGCTTCATCGAACCAGCGGTGGAGGAAAGCCTGCGCTGCATCATCGAGGCGGCGGAGGTCATCTCCGAGGTGGAGCCCCGCCCCCTCTTTGCCGTGGCCGGCTGCCTGGTGGGCCGGTATGGGCAGGCGCAGCTGGCGCCGGACCTGCCGGAGGTGGACGTCTGGCTGGACCTGGCCGCCATGGACCAGTGGCCCGCCCTGGTGGCCCAGGCCCTGACCCGCCGCGCCGCCGCCCCCGTGCCCGAGCTGCGGGAATACCGCCGTCTTTCCACGGCCCCTGCGGCTTATCTGAAGATCAGCGAAGGATGCAATCACGGCTGCAGCTTCTGCACCATCCCGTCCATCCGGGGCCGGCTTGCCAGCCGCGCTCCCGAAGAGCTGGTGCACGAGGCCCGCGCCATGCTGGCCCAGGGTGCCCGGGAACTGGTGATTGTGGGCCAGGACGTGACGGCCTACGGCAAGGACGTCGGACTGGCTTACGGCCTGCCGGACCTGCTCTCCCGACTGCTGGAGCTGCCCGGGCTGGACTGGCTGCGGCTCATGTACCTCTATCCAGCCGGCATCAATAAGGAGCTGTTGGGATTTATGGCCTCGGCCGGCCCCACCCTCCTGCCGTATTTCGACATGCCCCTGCAGCACGCCCATCCGGCGGTGCTCAAGGCCATGGGCCGGCCCTTTGCTCAGGACCCGCGGCGGGTGGTGGATGCCATTCGCACCGTGCTGCCCCAGGCGGCGTTGCGCACCAGCCTCATCGTGGGGTTTCCGGGGGAAGGCGCGTCGGAATTCGCGGCCTTGCAGGCTTTTGTGGAAGAAACACGCTTTCAGCACCTGGGCGTGTTCGCCTACTGCGCCGAGGAAGGCACCCCGGCGGCGGAAATGCCCGGCCAGGTGCCCCCGGCCGAGCGGGAGGCCCGGCGCGAAACCCTCATGGCCCTGCAACGGGAGATTTCCCACGACCTGCTTGAGGCCCACGTGGGCGAGGAAATGGACGTGCTGGTGGAAGCCGCCTCGCTGGAGTGGCCGGGGCTGCACCTGGGGCGTGTCTGGCTGCAGGCGCCGGAGGTGGATGGCGTCACCTATGTGAGCGGGGACGGCGTGCAGCCTGGCGCCATAGTGCGGGCGCGCATCGAAGAAGCCAAGGAATACGACCTGGTGGCCCTGGCCTGAGGCAAGGGAGTGCCGCGAGGAGGGGATAGACTATAATTTTGGGTTGTCATTACTCCTCCTTTTTGGTAGATGCTGGCTTTCCAACTGCCTGAACGGGCGCAGTGCGTCCGCCAGGTTCTTGTGTGCTTGTCGGTTCAGTCAGCAATTTCAATACGATTGATCTGACGCGGGCTGGCGTGCCGCCGGTGCCTGGGGCTTTTTTTTGCAACCTCTATCCTTTCACAAACGGCTTACATTATGTCCAACGACGCGACCATGACCAGCGGCGACGCAGAGCTGAATTTCGAATCCGCCCTCGAAGACTACCTGAAATCTGACTTTGGCGAACTGGAGGAAGGCTCCATCGTCAAGGGCGAGGTTGTTCGGGTGGAGAAGGAACATGTCCTGGTGGACGTGAACTTCAAGTCCGAAGGCCAGATCAACATCAACGAATTCAAGGATGCCGATGGCAACGTCGCCGTCAAGGTGGGCGACCAGGTTGATGTCTATGTGGCCCGCAAGGACGAGGTCGAAGGCTCCATCGTGCTGTCCCGCGACAAGGCCAAGCGGATGCAGCTGTTTGACCGCCTGGAAGACGTGCAGGAAAACAACGACGTCATCAAGGGCACCATCCAGCGGCGCATCAAGGGCGGCTACACCGTGGACCTGGGTGGCCTGGAGGCCTTCCTCCCCGGCTCCCATGTGGACCTGCGCCCCGTGCCGGACATGGACGCCCTGGTGGGTCAGGAATTCGAATTCCGCGTCCTGAAGATCAACCGCCGCCGCTCCAACGTCATCGTGTCCCGCCGGGTGCTCCTGGAAGAGGAACGCGAATCCAAGCGCAGCAAGCTGCTCTCCACCCTGGAAGAAGGCCAGGTGGTGACCGGCAAGGTCAAGAACATCACCGAATACGGCGTGTTCGTGGACCTGGGCGGTTTGGACGGCCTGCTGCACATCACCGACATGAGCTGGAAGCGCGTCAAGCATCCCAAGGAACTGGTCAAGCTGGGCCAGGAGCTGGAACTCAAGGTCCTCAATTTTGATCGCGATTCCAAGAAGGTCTCCCTGGGCCTCAAGCAGCTCAAGCCGGATCCGTGGACGTCCATCACCGAAAAGTATCCCGAAGGCGCCCGCCTTGCCGGCAAAGTGACCAACCTGGTGGACTACGGTGCGTTCGTGGAGCTGGAGCCCGGCGTGGAAGGCCTGGTGCACATCTCCGAAATGTCCTGGACCCGCAAACTGCGTCACCCCAGCCAGATGGTCAAGCAGGGCGACGAGGTGGAAGTGGTCATCCTGGGCGTGGACCCCGACAAGAAGCGCATCTCCCTGGGCATGAAGCAGGTGCGGCCCAATCCCTGGGATCTGGTGGCCGAGCGCTATCCTGAAGGGGCGGTCATCGAAGGCGCCATCAAGAACATCACCGAGTTTGGCATCTTCATCGGCATCGAAGACGGCATCGACGGCCTCATCCACGTCTCCGACATCTCCTGGACCAAGAAGATCCGCCACCCCGAGGAGCTGTTCAAGGTGGGCGATTTGGTGCAGGCCAAGGTGCTCACCGTGGACAAGGAAAACGAAAAGTTCACCCTGGGCATCAAGCAGCTGCATGAAGATCCCTGGACCAACGTGCCAGACAGCTACCCCGTGGGCAGCACCGTGAACGGTGTGGTGACCAACATCACCGACTTCGGCCTGTTCGTGGAAGTGGAAGAGGGTATCGAAGGGCTGGTGCACGTCTCGGAAATCAGCAACAAGAAGATCAAGTCGCCCGCCGAAATGTTCAAGGAAGGCGACACCATTCAGGCCCGCGTCATCCATGTGAGCGCCGACGAGCGCCGCCTGGGCCTCTCCATCAAGGCCCTCAAGGATGAAGAAGAACGCAAAAAGCCCAAGGATTACCGTTCCGTGGGCGGCGAAGCCGGGCAGAGCCTGGGCGATATCCTCAAGCAGAAGCTGGAAGAGGACGCCGGCGAATAGCCTGCCATGGCACGCACACTGATTCGACTGACGGCGATGGCGATCCTCCTGGTGGGGATCGTCCTCGCCGTTTCCGCATGCAGGGGGAGCAAAGGCCTGACGGGAGAGCCCCGCTACGGGCTGGTGCTCCTGCGCGGCCCCATTACCGACGCCCGCAAATATGTCGAATGGATGGCCGATCTGCGCGAGGACGACGATGTGGCCGGCGTGCTGGTGCGCATCGATTCCCCCGGCGGCGTAGTAGGCCCCTCCCAGGAGCTCTACCGGGCCATGGTCCGCCTGGCTGGCGCCAAGCCCGTGGCCGTGTCCATGGGGGCGGTGTGCGCCTCGGGCGGGTACTACATGGCCTGCCCCGGCACCCGGCTGTTCGCCAACCCCGGCACCCTCACGGGCAGCATCGGGGTGCGCATGGACATGACCAACCTCATGGAATTGATGGAGAGTATTGGCGTGCGGCACACCTCCATCACCAGCGGCAAGTTCAAGGACAGTCCCTCGCCCTTCCGCAACATGACCGCCGAGGAACGGACCTACATTGAATCCGTGGTCCTGGACCTGCACGCCCAGTTCACCGAAGACATTCTGGCCGTGCGTGATCTTGACAACGCCACCCTGCAGCAGATTGCCGATGGCCGCATCCTCACCGGCCGGCAGGCCCTGGCCGTGGGCGCCATCGACGCCCTGGGCGGCCAGGAAGAGGCACTGGAGTGGCTGGAGCAGGTCACGGGCAAGGGCAAGCTGCCCTTGGACGAAGGCCCCAAGGACAAGCGCAAGTGGTACGAAAAACTGGCGGAAGCCACGGCTGCCTTCAATCCCCTGGCCACCTTGCCCGTACCACGCTGGCAGGCGGAATATCGGTAAAGACGCAGGGTCATCCGTTGCCATGTAGCTGGCATCGTTAGTCAATCACACCAATTCGTGCCGGTCGCGTGGGGGGCTTCATGTCCTTCGCGTTTTTTTGGATCGAGCGCCCTCCCGCTCCAGCAGCCATTGCTTCATCTCCACCCCGCCGCCGGAGAAGCCCGTCAGCGCGCCGCCGCTGCCCAGCACCCGGTGGCAGGGAATGAGCAGGGGCCAGCGGTTGGAGGCCATCACGCGGCCCACGGCCCGGGCAGCCCCAGGGCGGCCGGCCATGCGGGCCAGTTCGCCGTAGGTCACGGTCTGGCCAAAGGCCACCTGATGCCAGAGGGTGTCCAGCACGGTGCGGGAAAAGTCCGTCAGGCCGCGCATGTCCAGGTCCAGGCCAGGGGGCAGGCGCTTCCAGCCCGGGTCCTCGCCCCGCAGGTGGCATTCCAGCCGGTGGCGGAATTCATCACGGAAGGGGAAAGGGGCCCGTGAGGCCTGGGAATGCCGGGCGACGGCCTCGGCCTCGGGGTCACTGCTCCAGCGCAGGGCCATGTCGGTCAGCGCCACGCCGCCCTGGGGCAGCGGCTGCCATCGCAGGAGCAGGGACAATGGGGGCACAGTAATGGCATCCTGATACATGGCGGCTCCTTATGTGTTCCGGCCGGTTCGAGGTCCCGGGCTGTTCATGCCTGCAGCGCCTCGGCCGGCGGGCAGGCATCCTCGTGGGTTGCATGCCCGGACTGGGCCAGGGTGCCCACCTCCCGGGGAGTGGTAGCGGATTTTCGGCCAGGCTTCATTCTTTGAGGGTCAGGAAAGAGGGGGCCCCGTACCCTCCGGCTCCAGTCAAATAAAAAACAATCCAAAAAGGATAAGCTGCAATCTGTTCCGCATGTCCCCCCCAACAACAACCCTCGCCATATTGTGTGTACTCCCCCAGGATGGAATATCGCCACCGTTGGCCAGCAGGTAAGGATTCAGCAGGCAGGCCGGAACAAAGAGCCCTGCTGCCAGCCTTGTTGCAGCATATGCCCGACAATATCTCCTCGCAAAGCGGATTTGTCGGCCGCCCAGGCTGGCGCCAGCAATGCACCGGGCCAGGCGTCCGCCGTCAGGCGTTGGATGACCACATCGGGCCGCAGCCGGGCCAGCCCCCCGGCCAGGGCCGCCACGGTTTCTTCCCTGGATGGGGGGACATACGCCCCGGCCCGCCAGTCCTGGGCCAGGGCGCTGCCCTCCAGCACCAGGGTGTTGTGAAACTTCACGGCGTGCACGGGCAGGGTGTTCACGAAATCGATGGTGCGAAAAAAGTCCGCCCTGGACTCGCCGGGCAGGCCCTGCATCACATGCAGGCACACGAGCAGGCCGCGGCGGGCAGCCTGGGACGCCGCCCGGGCCAGGGTGGCGGCATCGTGGCCGCGATTGATGCGGCGCAGGGTGGCGTCGCTGGCGGATTGCAGGCCCAGCTCCAGCCAGATGTCCAGCTCCGTGCCCGAAGACGCGCCATGTTTTGCCGCGGCAAGCATGTCCAACTTTTCATCATCCAGACAATCCGGGCGAGTGCCCAGGGCAATGGCAACAACCTTCTCGAATTGCGAAATTTCCTCAAGAAGCGCCGCCAGCTCCCGGGCAGGTCGGAAGGTGTTGGAAAAGGATTGCAGATAGGCTAGATACAGCGCATTGGGAGCACGGCGCGCGTATTTTTCGCACCAGTGTCGCCATTGCTGGGTCAGGCTCAATCCCTGGTCGTGCAGGCCGGTGCCCGCGCCGCGCCGGGTGCAGTAGCTGCAACCGCCGGCCCCGGAGTCCGGGAGGCGGTTGGGGCAGGAGCCTCCTGCGTCCAAAGGAATTTTTCGCACGGGCTGGCCGTGGCGACGGCGCAACCAGGGGGCAAAGGCGAGGTACGGGGCGGTGGGTGTGTGGGACATGCTCCGCCATACCGCAGGACGCCGGGCAACGCCAGCCCCGGCCAACTTGCGGGCTCCTGACACACCGGGAGCTGGACCATCAGGAACAGGGTGTCTTACCCCTTGACAGAGTGGCCTGCATCCCGTTTGATAACCTGCTTGACAATGCCGCGGCTTTGAACGAACACCGCCAACGAGCATGCCGTGCACGCCGCGCGCCGGGACCGCCGCCCGCCTTCACGCCGGATGCGACCATCACTTCTCCTTTGAGGATATTATGGCCAAGTTTTTCAATCATCTGTTGGGTATTTTTTCCAATGACCTCGCCATTGACCTGGGTACCGCCAATACCTGCGTGTATGTGAAGGGCAAAGGGATTGTGCTGCGCGAACCCAGCGTGGTGGCCGTGAAGGAAGACTCCCGCGGCGTGAAAAAAGTGCTGGCCGTGGGGAACGAGGCCAAGCGCATGCTCGGGCGCACCCCCGGCAACATTGTGGCCATCCGGCCCATGAAGGATGGCGTCATCGCCAACTTCGAAATCACCGAGGCCATGTTGCGGCACTTCATTTCCAAGGTGCACAACTCGCGCCGGCTGGTGCGGCCCCGCATCATCATCTGCGTGCCCACGGGCATCACCCAGGTGGAAAAGCGGGCGGTGAAGGAAAGTGCGGAAAGCGCCGGGGCGCGCGAAGTCTACCTCATCGAGGAGCCCATGGCCGCGGCCATCGGCGCCAATCTACCCATCGAGGACCCCACCTCCAACATGGTGGTGGACATTGGCGGGGGCACCACGGAGGTGGCGGTCATCTCCCTTTCGGGCATCGTGTACAGCCGCAGCGTGCGCGTGGGCGGGGACAAGATGGACGAAGCCATCATGACCCACGTCAAGCGCAAGTACAACATGCTCATTGGCGAGAGCACCGCGGAATCCATCAAGATCAACA
>JAIWOE010000134.1 GCA_020217165.1 Desulfovibrio sp.
GACGGGGCGAACACGCAGCCGGGCGCCTTCTTCGAGGAGCACGTCCCAGGTGACCAGTCGCAGGCCGTCGGCGTCTTCCAAAATGGTTAAGGCCTCGTTCTGACGCAATCCCAGCCGGTTCAGCACGGCGCGCACGGACTTGCAATACTCCACCACGCGCTCCTTGCCGCTCGGTTCCATGATGACTGTAACCATCAACTGCCTTTGAATGCGGTTGTGCACTGTTCTAATTCCACCAGCACGGCCAGCACCTCAGTGCGCAGGGCGTCCCAGGCCCCGGCAAGGGTGGCTGCCTCGGCGTGGCCGCCTGCGGCGGCGCCAGCCTGACGTTCCAGGACTGCGGCCAGCTCCTCGCATCGCCTGGCGCCGATGATGGCCGCCGAGCCCTTGATGGCGTGAGCCTGCCGCTGCATGCCTTCGGCGCTGCCAAGGCGCAGGGCCTCCTCCAGCCGTTCCAGCCGGCCCGGCACATCTGCGGCAAAGGCCGAAAACAGCATATGCAACAGATCTGTGTCCCCACCCAGGCGATGCAGGGCTTCGGCGCAGGCAAAGTGGCTGCTTTCGGGGAATGCGCTGGATGTGGCAGCGGGAGATTCGGGGGTGGTGTGATTCATGAACCCTCGTGCGCTACTGGCAGAATACCCCAGGCCCATGACGCAAGGCAAGGAAAATCCCGGCCAGACCGCGGATGCCCCTGCGACGCACACCGCAGCCGAGTCGAGCTGTCGTGAAAACGCCTTGTCATCGTCACAGGCATATACTACATGTTGAACATCCCCAAGAGGCCGCCAGCCCTGCCCGCGTGCGGCATGGGCGGAGTTGACCCCTACGTCCGGCAAGGAGCGAGACATGAGCGAGGCCCGCAAGGTCCTGGTGGTGGACGACGAAAAGCACATCCGCATGCTGTACCGCGAAGAACTTGAGGCCGACGGTTACGTCATCGCCACGTCCGACGGCCAGGAGGATATCCTGCAGGTCATCGCCCGGGAGCAGCCCCTGGTGGTGGTGCTGGACATCAAACTCGGCGCCAACCGCTCCGGCCTGGACCTCCTGCAGGAAATTCGCAGCAAGCACCAGCAGTTGCCCGTCATCCTCTCCACGGCGTACGACAGCTTTCAGCACGATCTCAAATCCATCGCCGCGGATTACTATGTGGTGAAATCCGTGGATCTGGCCGAACTCAAGGAGAAGGTCAGCCTGGCGTTGAGCAAGGCAGCCCGGATGGCCCCATGAGCTTCTGCCGCCCCAGGCGCACGGCGCCCATGCATCCTGCATTGCCCTTGGCCGGGCTTCGTGGTAGCTCTGTGCGGCCATGAACGATCTTATCAGTGACCTGAATCGGCTTCTCATTTTTTTCCTGCCCTTTGCCCTGGGCATCATCCTGCATGAAGTGGCCCACGGGTACGTGGCGTGGCGGCTGGGGGATCCCACCGCCAGAAGCCAGGGCAGACTCACCCTCAATCCCATCAAGCACGTGGACCCCATGGGGCTGGCCGTGTTCGTGCTCACGGCCATGTTCACCGGCTTTGTCTTTGGCTGGGCCAAACCCGTGCCCGTGGACCCGCGCTACTTCAAAAAGCCGCGGCAGGGACTCATGCTTTCTTCCCTGGCCGGCCCCGCCACCAATTTTGCCCTGGCCCTCTGCTTTGCCTTTGCCTTCACGGCCCTGTACGGGCATGCGGCCATGGCGCCTTCGGGCAGCACCGGCGCCTTCTTCCTGGATCCGCTGGTGCAGATCTGCCTGGCCGGTGTCAGCGTCAATCTGGTGCTGGGGGTGCTCAATCTCATCCCCATCCCGCCCCTGGATGGCTCCAAGGTGGTGCAGTACTTCCTGCCCCGGGAGCTGGCCCTCAAGTATTTGTCCTTGGAACGTCACGGCTTTCTGCTACTGTTGCTGCTCATTGCCTTTGGCGTGGTCGGCCGGTTCATCCGCTTCATCGTGGAGCCCCTGTTCATGGGCGTGATGAATCTTGCCGGCGCCTGATCCTCTCCCTGCACCTTCAGCCTTGCCCCTACCGCCATGACACCCACCCCACGCATCGTTTCCGGCATGCGGCCCACCGGCCCCCTGCACCTTGGCCATTATTTCGGCGTGCTCAAGCAATGGATTGCATTGCAAGCCTCCCACCAATGCTACTTTTTTGTGGCGGACTGGCACGCCCTGACCAGCGAATACCACGACCCCCTGCGCATCCGCGGCTTTGTGCCCGAGCTGGTGATGGACTGGGTGGCCGCGGGGCTGGACCCCGCCCGCTGCATCATTTTTCAGCAGTCCATGGTGGCGGAACACGTGGAACTGCACCTGGTGCTGTCCATGATCACCCCCACCAGCTGGCTGGAGCGCAACCCCACCTACAAGGACCAGCTCCAGCAGCTTGCGGAAAAAGACCTCACCACCTATGGGTTTCTGGGATACCCCGTGCTCCAGGCGGCGGACATCCTGCTGTACAAACCCCAGGCCGTGCCCGTGGGCCAGGACCAGCTGCCTCACCTGGAGCTGACGCGGGAAATCGCCCGGCGCTTCAACTTCTTGTATGGGGAAACCTTCCCGGAACCCCAGGCCCTGCTGACACCCGCCGCCAAATGCCCGGGGCTGGACGGCCGCAAGATGAGCAAGAGCTACGGCAACTCCATCTACCTGCGCGAGGACTTTGTGGGCGTGCGCAGCAAGGTGATGCAGATGCTCACCGACGCCAACCGCAAGCGCAAGACTGATCCTGGCGATCCGGACATCTGCAACCTCTTCCCCTACCACGTACTCATGACCAGCCCTGAAGACCAGGCCACCATCCGCGAGGCTTGCGTCAAGGCGGAAATCGGCTGTGTGGACTGCAAGAAGAAACTCATCGAGTCCATGGAAGCCTTCCTCATCCCCCTGCATGACCGGCGAAGAAAGCTGGTGGAGCGCCCCGACGAAGCCTGGGACATCCTGGAGCAAGGCTCGGTCAGGGCTCGGGAGGAAGCCCGCCGCACCCAGGACGAAGTGCGTCGGCGCATCAATTTCCTCGGGCGGTGACCACCCGCGGCGCGCTGTCGGGGCTGTCCCATTCCAGGCGGATGGCCCCGGCATCGGCCGTCACATGCAGGGGCACCCCCCGGGCGGCCAGGGCCTGCCGTACGGACTCGCTGGGAAAACCCCACTGGTTCCATTTTCCCGCACTGGCCAGGGCCACCGTCGGGGCCACGGCGTCCAGGAAGGCTTCGGAAAGACTGTGTCCGGACCCGTGATGCGGCAGCACCAGCGCCTTGGCGGCAAGGCTGTTGCCAACCCCACCCGACTGGGCAGCCAACCGATCCAGGCCGGGACGTCCCAGATCGCCGGGCAGGATGGCCAATGCCCGGCCCTGCCATTCCACCAGCACCGCCAGGGATTCGGCATTGCCGGACCCCCGGGCCGGGTGCGGCGGATGCAGAATCTTCAACCGCACCCCCTCCCCCGGTTCACCCAACCACAGCTCGCTCCCCGCCAGCACGGTTTCTTCCGTGCGCCTGCCCCGGGAGAGCGCCTCGGCCAGGCGGTCCCGGTCCCATTGGGCGTTTGGTGTGCCGCCATTGGAGAGCACCCGCCGCGGACCCAGGTGGCTGATGGGATAATAGCAACCGCGCAGATGATCCACGTCATGATGGCTGATGAGGACCAGCTCCAGGGATGGACGCCGCAGCCAGGCCAGGGCCGGCAGGATGATGCTGCGGCCAGGGTCGAAGGTTCTGGACTGAAAGCCCCCGCCGTCCATGAGAGCCCGGCTGCCGTCCGGGCCTTCCAGCACCAGGGCCTGCCCCTGTCCCACATCCAGAACCGTCAGCCGCACCTGCCCCGTGGCCGGGAACAATGTGGGCAGACATCCCCCAAGGCAGAGCAGGCAGGAGCAGATCAAGCCGGCCTTGTGCCAGGGCGTCAACCGTCCGGCCGCCCACCGTATGGTCATGCCGCAGAGCACCCCCCACCAGCCGACCCACACCGTCCAATGCGGCCGAATGGCGGCATGGCTTCGCAACATCTCGTGCACCTCCAGCCACGCCAGCCCGTCCAGCATGGCCTGGGCCGCAAGACTGGCCAAATCCAACAGGGCCACGGCGGGCTGGGCCAGCCAAGACGCCCCCTGCGCCAGGGCCGTGGCCAGCACCCCCAGCAGAGCCCCCGGCACCACCAGCAGGCCTAGCAGGGGCAGCCAGACGGCGTTGCACCAAAAACTGGATTGCACCTCCCCGAAATGCCACAGCTGCAGCGGCAACAAGGCGGCCTGGGCGGCCAGACTCACGCCCAGCAGTTGCGCCAGCAGCCGTGCCAGGCCCAGCAATCGCCCGTAGGACCCCGGCAGCCATGCCAGCGAGGGACCGGCGTGCCGCAATCGCCAGCCCAGCAGGCCAGTGTAGCAGGCAATGCCGGCCACCGCCGCCACGGACAACTGCAGGCGCAAATCCAGGGCCATGCCCGGCGAGGCCAACAGCAGCAGCGCCACGGCCAGGAACAGCCCGTCCAACACCGCCGCCGGCCGCCCCCGCCACGTCAGGACGCACCAGATGCCGAACATGAGGGCTGCCCGCAGCAACGATGGCGTGGCCCCGCCCAGCCACACGTACCCGGCCACCAGGGTTAGTCCGAACAGGATCCCCCATTTTCGCCGGGGCAACCGCAGGTAGGCCGACGGCCAGAGTGCCCCCAGCGCCCAGGCCAGCACCCAGCCCAGGGAGGCCACAAACCCCACGTGTGCGCCGGACAGGGCGATGGAATGCGCCAGGGAGGCAGTGCGCAGCAGGTCCACGGTTTCATGGGACAACCAGTGGCGCTCCCCAAAAGCCAGGGCCAGGGCCAGGGCTCGCCCCTGGTGCGTGCTGAAACTGGGGTCATCCTCGCCGTTGCGGGTCATGCCCTCCACGGCGCGTCCCATCAGGGTGGCCCGGGCGCGCTCCCACCACCATCCCGGTTCCACCACGGCCACAACAACCTCCCTGCCGCGGCTGTAGGCCCGGGCCACCACCCCCTGGCGGTGCCACCAGCCCTCGCTGGACTGGCTGCCAAAGTTGACAAAGCCCCCCACCGGGCTCACGGCCAGATCGACTCGGATGCCCGTCCCGGGCAGCAGTGCCACCGCCTGGGATGCTGCGGGGGTGTCCCAGGTCCAGGCCAGCCGGCCTGGCAGCCGCGTCCCTGCTCCGGGAAGGGTGGCGTTGGCCGCATCAGTCAGGGTCACTCGGTCCAGGATGCAGCGCAGCCGTCCCCCGGGGAGGGAATCCCGCTCCAGCACCCGGGCAGACACGGCATACTCCCCACGCCGGGGGAGCCAGTCCGGCGCCTGGACCCGTGGAGTATCCAGCCAGGCCAGGGCCATGCCCAGGAGCAGGCATGCCAGCCCGGCGCCCAGGCGGACAGGACCACGCAAGAGATTCCGACAATACACGTAGATGATGCCCCAGGCCGGCAGCCCGGCCCAGGGTGCATCCCAGGCCAGGCACCCGGCAGCCAGGGCCAGCAGGCAGGCATGCCATGGCTGCAGGGGGGGCAGCCGGGCGGATTGCGCGAATCCGGCACGGGGTGCACGGGAGGAGGCGGCCTCAAGGGCTGGAGCCAGGATGGCGGCGCTGCGCGTTCCTGGCCTTGGGCCCAATCTGTCCATCCATCCTCCCGGGTGCTGTGGCGTGGATCAATCGGCTGATCTATACACATTCGCGCCAACGTTTGTCAATTTCTTGTCGAGCTCTTCATATCCACGATCCAGGTGATAGATGCGCTGCACGGTGGTCACACCGGAAGCTGCCAGCCCCGCCACCACCAGTGACGCCGACGCGCGCAGGTCCGAGGCCATCACCGGGGCACCGGTCAGACGCTCCACTCCACGAACCACGGCGGTACGCCCCGAGAGCTTGATGCGCGCGCCCATACGCGTCAGCTCCTGAACGTGCATAAACCGATTCTCAAAAATTGTTTCCTCGATGACGCCGCTTCCCTCGGCCAGGCACATGGCGGCCATCACCTGGGCCTGCATGTCCGTGGGAAAACCGGGGTACGGCAGGGTCATCACATCCACTCCGCGCAGACGGCCGTCCACCCGCACCCGGATGCCGCCGGCCTCGTGGGTAAATTGCACCCCCATCTGCTGGAGCACATCCATCTGGGCGTCCATGGCGTCCAGAGGGCAGTTGGTCAGCAGTACCTCGCCCCTGGCCGCCGCCACGGCCGCCATGTACGTGCCGGCTTCAATGCGGTCGCTCATGATGGCATAGGGCGCCGGGAGGAGCCGAGACACCCCCTGAATGCGCAGCACGCTGGTGCCCTGGCCGCTGATGCGGGCGCCGCAGGCATTGAGGAAGTTCGCCAGGTCCGTCACCTCGGGTTCTCGGGCGGCGTTTTCCAGGATGGTTTCGCCATCGGCCAGGGCCGCGGCCATGAGCAGGTTTTCCGTCCCGCCCACGGTGGGGAACGGAAACTGGATGTGCGCCCCCTTGAGACCATGGTCGGCCCGACCGTCGATGTATCCTGAATCCAGCGTAAAAGTGGCGCCCATCTTCTCCAGGGCCGCAAGGTGCATGTCCACGGGACGCGCACCGATGGCGCAGCCCCCGGGCAAAGCCACCCGGGCCCGCCCCAGCCGAGCCAGTAACGGCCCCAGACACAAGGCCGAGGCGCGCATGGTTTTTACCAGATCGTACGGCGCTTCATGAGCCAGGACCCCCGGGGCGACCTGCAGGGAGTTACCCTCCAGCTGCGTTTCGCATCCAAGAATTTCCAAAAGCTTGCAGGTGGTTCGAATATCCTTGAGCTGCGGCACATTGCTGAACCGCAGCGGTGCATCAAACAACAGGGCGGCGAACAGGATGGGCAGGGCCGCATTCTTGGAACCGCTGATGGCAATGGTGCCGTGCAGCTCGCGGCCGCCGTGAATCACAAGATGTTCCATGGCATCCTTCATTCAAAAAAGGTGAGTCGGTGCTGGCCAGTTCTACCAATCAACGCTTGACTTGGGAAGAGTTTGGCGGTAAAGAACTTTTCTTTCACATGGCGGGAGTAGCTCAGTAGGTAGAGCACACGGTTGTGGCCCGTGTGGCCGTGGGTTCAAGTCCCATCTCTCGCCCCAGTCAATTCCAGGCGCAGTGCATACTGCGCCTTTTTTCTTGCCCATGAGGGTATTACAGCCTTTGTGCCTCCCTGGCCCGGCGCAACCGGCGCGCCAATGCACGCGTCAGCAACAGCGCCTCGGGCACTCGCAGGGCCGTGGCTCCCAGACAGAATATAGTGGCCCAGACGGGGATGCAGGCCACCCGCACCCAGGATGGCGGCGGTAGAATTGTCTCCGCCCAGGCGATGCCCCCAGCCATGACCAACCCGGCCGCCGCCACGCGGATCAGCCACAGGATATCCTCCCGGGTGGCGCGCCACGTGTTGCCCCAGGCCAGCAGCAGGGCCTGGGCCCAGGCGCCGCACACCAGGGCCATGGCCGGGGTGTGCTGCCCTGCCACCCATTCCAGACTGCCTTCCGCCGCCAGAAAGGCCGCCACCCCAAGCCCCCCGGCGTACACGGCCAATCGGTGCCTGCCCCGGGCATAGGTGGCCGCCAACAGTGGCCGCGCCAGGGCCAAGGCCGGCAAGGCCAGGGCAAACCAGCGCAGCATGGTTGTGGTGAGGAGTACGCCTGCCTCGCCAAATTCCCCCCGGCCAAAGAGCACCGCCACCACCGGCTGCGCCAGCAGCCACAATCCTGCCGCAGCTGGCAAGGCCATGAGCAGACTCAGGCGCATGGCGCCACGCAAGGCGCCCTCGAAGCCGGCGTGCTCACCCCGCGCGTGCAGGGCTGCGAGTTCTGGCAAGGCCACGGTGGAAATGGCCACACCGGCCAATCCCAAGGGGAATTGCAGCAACCTGTCTGCATAATACAAGGCGCTGACAGTGCCCACGCCCAGGGACGCCCCCCGGAACGAGGCCAGCATAAGCATGATCTGAAAGGCCGAGGCCCCCAGCATGGCCGGCGCCACTTCCCGTCCCACCCGGGCCAGGGCCGGGGACCGCATGGGCGCGGGACCTCGCCAGGTGAATCCAGCCGCACGCAGAGACGGCAACTGCATCCAGACTTGCGCGCCTCCCGCAACCAGCAGCCCCCCGGCCAGACACACAGCCACATCCAGCCCCAGGGCTGCTCCCACTCCCGCCGCCAGAATCAGGGTCACATTGAGCATGCAGGGCGACAGGGCCGGTGTGAGAAATCGGCCCAGGACATGCAACATGCTGATGCAGATGCCGGCCACCACCGTAATGGGCAGATACGGCAGGCAGATGGCCAGCAGTTGTGCCGCGCCATCCACCTGCGCGCCGTCATTCCCGAGCCCTGGCGCAAGCAGACGGACGAGGCCGCCGGCATGGGCCATGCCTAGGAGCGTCAGGGGGGCAAGGACAAGGCAAGCCCAGCACAGCAGGCTACGGCCCAGCCTGAACATGGCATCCGGGCCGCCACTGCCGTGCGCCTGGGCCAGGGCCGGCCCGGCGGCCATGGAAAAAGCCCCCTCTGCCAGCATCCGGCGCGTGGCTTCGGGGACGCGAAAGGCCACAAAAAAGGCGTCGGCCGCGGGGCCCGCCCCCAGGGCCATGGCCACCACCATATCCCGGATGAATCCCAGGATGCGGCTGGCAAGGGTGGCTCCGGCCACCACACCGGCCCTGCGAAGGCGAGTCCCAGCGGCATCAGCCATGGTGTTTTCGCGCCATTGCTGATAGGCTAACGCCTATGAGCAAGCCAGCCCTGCGAGTGTATGGCACCCTGTTCGGGGTGCCCCGTCCGGTGTTCGAGGCCCTGAAAGACCGCTTTGGATTCGAGGTGGAAACCTGGCATGACGGCAAGTACGAGTTGGAATACGAAGGCAACTGGTGCGATGTGGACGGTCTGGCCGAGGCATTGCCCGAGGCGGTGACCCCTGAGATGGAGGGCAAGATTGATGCCATCGACCAGCACGCCTGGACACTGACGCGCATTACCGTGGCAGGGGGCCGGGTGACCGTCCGAACCATCTCTTGCGACGACCCCCTGGAAAAATACCGGATGGAGTGACCTGCAGCAGCACGCCTCCGGTGGTGCAAGCTAGGCAGACGTCGCCTGGCGCTTGCCTGCCTTCCAATCCACCAGGGGAATGGCTTCTTCCGGCAGCATGACCGGGATTTCGTCGCGGATGGGATAAACCATTCCCGTGGCCTCGCAGATCAGCCCGTCTTCTTCTGGGGTGAGGGTCAGGGGCTGTTTGGATACGGGGTCCACCAAAATGTCAAGCAATTCCTTGTTGAATGCCATGGATGTTCCTCCTGTGGGCTGGTGATGACACAGCCCGCCCCGCCTTTGCAAGCACCAACAAAAACGGCCAGGAGCACATGAACTCCTGGCCGTTTGCAATGGTGTGCCAACAAGTTGAATTAGAAGCCGAACCCGTCGCTGCTGGGCCCGGAGGCGCCGAAGCCGAAGTCGTCAGGCACAGCCGAGCCCTCTTCAGCAGGAGCGGCTTCTGCCGTTGCCTCACCGCCGGCCGTGGCGGCAGCGCCGGCCACCGCGCCCAGGGGCACGGAAGCCACGGCGTCCTTCAGGGCCTTGGTGACGATTTCCTTGATGGTGGCGTTGATGTCATCCTCGGCCACGGGCACCATACCCTTGAAGGCAGCCACCTGGGCCTTGAGGTCGGCCACTTCCTTGGTCAGGCTGTCCACCTTGCCCTTGAGCTGAGTGGCTTCCTTTTCAAACTTCTCGGCCTTGGCCTTGTACGGCGCCATTTCAGCCACCTGGGCTTCCATGCCTGCAACCTTGGCCTGGGCTTCCGCCACGGCCGCGTTGCTGGCGGCGATCTTATCCAGCACCATGGAAATTCCGGCCATCTCATCGGCGGGAATTGCTTCCAGGGAGGCATTCTCGCCGCCCAGGCGAGCGAATTCCTTCTTCAGCCACTCATCATAGATGGCGGCGGGGTCCAGCACCGTATGCATCAGGGCCGGCAGCTGGCTTCCCAGCCAGGCCTTCACCAGGGGACGGACCAGGGTGGCTTCATATTCGCACAGGCTGCGCCCGGTCAGGAACTCCATGAGCTCCTTCTGTCCCGCGCTGCCTTTGCCGGTCCAGAGGGCCAGGATGGTTTCCATCTTCACCATCATGCGATTCTCAGACATTGTGGGCCTCCAATTGGAACATGCTTGATGCGTGCGCGGCCTGCGCCGCGTGCGTCGCGTGTATGGTTAGACAGCCTTGCGGCCCAGGTACCGAGCATATGCCAGCGCCGCCGTCCGGTAGACCATGTGGCCCAGTTTGGACCAGGGCAGGTAGGCGATGAGCATGAACACCGACACCAGGTGCAGATAGTACACCGGGTAGGCCAGGTATTTAATGTTCATCAGCCGGAAGATCTGACTGCCCATGCCCGTGAGAAACACCACCCAGATGACGCCCAGCAGGTACCAGTCATAGAAGGTGGACACGTGTTTGGCCTTATCCTTGATGATGCGGCTCACGGTGAGGCCCACCAGGCCAACCACCAGCAGCAAGGCGCCGAAGTTGGCCAG
>JAIWOE010000135.1 GCA_020217165.1 Desulfovibrio sp.
CTGATTCACGAAGGGATTACGACCGACAGGCCGGCAATGTCCTGCCCCGTGACGGGGCAGGAGTGGGCTCTGTACTGACCTGATTCACGAAGGGATTACGACAGGATGCCCGCGGCGCATGTCACGTCGCAGGCATCCTCCCCTCTGTACTGACCTGATTCACGAAGGGATTACGACATCATCCCGCCCCCACCCGCAATGCGGGCAGGAGGAGGTGGCTCTGTACTGACCTGATTCACGAAGGGATTACGACTCCGACGGCGAAGCCTGCTCGAAGCAGGCTTCGCAAATCTCTGTACTGACCTGATTCACGAAGGGATTACGACGGCAAAGTGGAGGTCGTCATCAATTTGCACCACCTGGATCTCTGTACTGACCTGATTCACGAAGGGATTACGACTGCTCGAAGCAGGCCTCGCAAACATCAACCTCCCTCGTCCACTCTGTACTGACCTGATTCACGAAGGGATTACGACCGGACGTTTTTGGACGTCCTGAACGAAAAAACATGTGCTGAACTCTGTACTGACCTGATTCACGAAGGGATTACGACTGAGGTTAATGCCGGCCCCGAAGGAGTCGAGGCCGACAACTCTGTACTGACCTGATTCACGAAGGGATTACGACGCGTGTACACAGGTGTACAAATTGTCCGTGGAGACGAAAATCTCTGTACTGACCTGATTCACGAAGGGATTACGACAAACGCCCGCCGCAGCAGGGCTTCCATCGCCGCCGCTAATCCGCTCTGTACTGACCTGATTCACGAAGGGATTACGACTGGTGCCCGCGGGCACCACATTCACGGCAGGTGACGGAAGACTCTCTGTACTGACCTGATTCACGAAGGGATTACGACGGCAGATCAGAGGCTAGGCGGTTTCCCACTGCCGGGCCGGCTCTGTACTGACCTGATTCACGAAGGGATTACGACCGGGAGAAAATCTCCCGGGTATGTTTAGTCATAAATTTGGCCCTCTGTACTGACCTGATTCACGAAGGGATTAAGACTCAACGTGGGCGATCTACCATCAGCAGCGTTACGATGATGACTTTCAGCCGCGTTACGATAACGATGACTATTGAGCCCCACGCCGGTGGCTCACCAAAACTCTACCTTGAGAGCCACACTGCCATGCGGCTGGCAGTTGGCAATTTTCATGCAAACCTCGTCAAGGAGCCACCATGTCTGCCACCGGTCAGCCTATCCACTTATGCATTGTTTCCGAACAGCTTGTGCCCAACCTGCTCCCGGTTTTGCTGCCTGGGCACAAACCCCAGGCGTGCATGCTGCTCGCCAGCCAGGCCATGCAGGGCCAAGCGCAACGTCTCAAGGACATGCTCTCGGTTCGAGGAGTGCAAACCAGCGTCCACTCCATGCACGACACCGACCTGGACACGGCCTTCGGCCAGCTGGCTAGCCTGGAGCCTTCACTGGCCGGTGCTGCGGTTACCTTGAACATCACTGGGGGCACCAAACTGATGACGCTGGTGGCGTACGAATTCGCCAGGGAGATCAAGGCCCGCGTCGTGTATGTGGATACCCGCAATCAAAGGCTGATCCAGCTTGCGCCAAAGAGGCTGGAGACGCCCTTGCCCGATGCGCTTACCGTGGCCGATGCGCTGGCTTGCGCTGGCTACAGCGTGGAGAAGAAACACCAGGGTGCGGTACCGGCCCAGCTCAGGGACTTGGCCGAAGAACTTATCCGTAACCTGTCACGATTTCAGAGTATTCTTCCGGTGCTCAACCATGTTGCCATGCGGGCCTCCGAAACTATGGTCACCTCGTTGGAAACAGGAGAATTGCGCAAGCCGGCCTTGCTTGAGTGCCTTTCGCTGTTTGAAAAGGCGGGGTACTGCAGTGTTGCCGACGATGCCGTGGTGTTTGCTGATGATGAGGCTCGGAAGCTGATGAATGGCGGCTGGTTGGAAGTGTACGTGGCCTCTGTGGCCCATCGACTCCGCGGCGCGGGGGGGATGTATGACTGGTGCTCCAATGCGAAAATCACCAACGACCATGGTGTTCGCAATGAAGTGGACCTCGCTTTCACCAGCGGAAACCGTCTGCATCTCATTGAATGTAAAACCCAGCACCCCAAGAGCATGAATGGCAAAGACGATGCCCCACACTACAAGATCAAAGCGCTGCGAGATCATCTCGGTGGCGTCATGGCAAAGGCTATGCTATGCAGTGCCATTTCACTGCGCTCCGTTGATAGGGAACGCCTAGCAGAATACAAAATCAGAGTTGTGGAAGGCCCTGCCCTAGTGCATCTCGAAAAAACATTACGCCAATGGATGAATGAATGAACACCAAATCCCAAGCCATCAAGGTTTTGCTTGTTTCCGTGGGCGGCACACCTGCCCCCATTATTCACAGTATTCTGCAACAACAACCAGAATATGTGATATTTTTTTGTTCGAAATCAACTCGCGCAGTTGTGCAACAGTCCATCCGACCCGCTTTGGATATTCCGCTAAAGGATACCGAAATCATCACGACCAACGAGGAAGATCTGGTGCAGTGTTGCAGGGTGCTGTTCCAGAAACTTCCGGAAGTGTTGGAGATGTGGGGCTTGGATTACCACGACCTCGCCGGGGACTTTACCGGTGGTACCAAGGTCATGTCTGCTGCAGTGGCCATGGTCCTGGCCGGCATGGGGTGCCGGTTCTCCTACGTGGGCGGAGGGTCCCGGAACAAGAACGGACTGGGTCAGGTCGAGGATGGCGCCGAATCCTTGCGCATCATCCAAGACCCCATGGATGTCCTGATGGTCGATCGCCTCAGAACAATGGAGTCGTTGTTCAACTCTCGCCAATACTTGGCCATGGGTAGTTTGGCCGCAGAAGTATCACGCTCCACCTCGGCCAGGGCTCCTTTTTTTCGCGCCATGGAGGATGTGGCAGCAGGCTATTATAGTTGGGACAACTTCGATTACCGCACTGCAATGCATAAACTAGCCGCAGCACGCAGCATTCTTAGAGCACAAGAAGCCCTTGATGGCACGGGCGTCATTGCTCATTTTCTGCTGCAGATGGAGAACAACATCAACTTTCTCAACTCGCTGTCGCCGGAGTTGGAACTGCTGCAAAAACGGACGTCCAGCAAGATTCAAAGTGGGGCGTCATCCATATCGCCTGCATTGGTGCAGGATCTGGTTTCCAACGCGATTCGTTGTGCCGAACAAGGCGAGCGCTATGATGACGCCGTGATTCGCCTTTACAGTGCTGTGGAAAAGCTGGCCAAGCTTCGGTTGTTGATGACCTACGGGCTGAACAACTCTGCACTCAATCCAGACTCCTTGACGCACCAGGGTGCAAGAGATTTCCTGGCGTCCCGCTGCAGCGACGAAACGCCTCCCCTCAAGCTTCCTTTGCAACGCAGCTACGAATTGCTGGAAGTCCTCGGCGATTCCTTGGGGGCAACATTCATGAAGCATGCGGATGAGCTTCAAAAACTCCAGGACTTGCGCAACCACTCCATCCTTGCCCATGGAATCAATTCTCTTGGAAAGGAAAAATACGAGAGCATGCTCAATATCACACTGAATTTCCTTGAGATGGATGCGCAACACTTGCCCCGCTTCCCGCAGATGGCCTGGAAGGGGCTCGGATACTGAACCGACTGCAACGGACAAAAGTATCCAGGGACATGACCCGTTACGACCTTAGGGAGACACGACTTCTTACGAGGTCTGCGTGTTGGGGGACATCTCCAGGGTGTCGGGGTTAGGGGACTGAACCGCACCGGGCCCTTGAGCCGATAGGAGCGGCCGGTGACGTTGACGACGTGGTTGCGGTGCAGCAGACGATCCAGGATCGCCGTGGCCATGACCTCGTCGCCAGCCAGGATTTCCGGCCAGTCCTTGACGGATTTGTACGTGGTGATGATGGTGCTGCGCCATGCGTGACGTGGGCGTAGCGCGAGTTGACGACACGGAAGAACAGGCCCGCCTCCTGCCTGGACAGGGGCTGGAATCCCGTCTCGCCGATGACCAGCAGCGCGGATTTCAGGTATTTCACCCCGCGCAGACGCTGCAAGGGCCGGTCAGCGTCCTTTTCACGGCGTGCAGCAGGTCTTCGAGGGTGTAGAAGGCCACGGAGAAGCCATTTTCCACGCCTTGACCCCCAGGGCGACGGAAAGATGCGTTTTGCCCGTGCCTGGTGGCCCCTGGATGAGGATGGTTTCGTGTTGCCGGATGTAGGCGCAGGTGGCCAGCCCACGTGTTTTTTGCCCGTGGACGCACTTCTGCTTGCAGAACGGCTGATTGGTGAACAAGGAGCGGATGCATGAAAGTCCCCAACGGTCAGCAAATGGCCAAAACTTGGCCTTACACGCGATACAAGAGTTTCGAGGCGTCTCTGCGCAAGGCTGCGGAACAATGGTTTAGCAAACGGGGACACGAAACCCATCCCAAGATGGGGTACTGTCTCGCCCGTCATGATCTGTGGCCCAAGAATCTTATCTGTGAAGATGTCGCGGATTACATTCTAATTCTAACTAACAGCTTACCCGGTATACGATGATGAAGCAGCGTCTGTCAAAAACTGAATAAGGTCGGCGAGGTTGAAAAAAGTCCTTCGCTGACGGCGAGTAGCCTGATTGTCCGGCAATCCGCAGGAAAAGACCGTCATGCCGTTCTCGGCACCTGGGGAGGCAGACTCAAATTCTCCTGTCCCCTAAGGATGGGAGGTAGGGAGTAAGAGCCAGCCCAAAATGAAACAGCCCACCGTACCTCATGTCTCATACGGTGATGGAGCATGTCAGAGGAAATAGCAGAAGGATGTCTGAAGCACCCGGGAAATTAGGGGGCAGACTTCATCCTTTTCATACAAGTTCAGATACAGTGATTACAATGACTTAAACAGTTCTCTCCAACACCCCGGTCAACCAGAGGTTCACCAGGAGGTTGACAGGCACGAAAAATGGGCCAGTCAACTTTGTCAGTTAACTGGCCAATTTTCTTGGGGAAATCTGTGGTCGGGATGAGAGGATTTGAACCTCCGACCCCCTGAACCCCATTCAGGTGCGCTCCCAAGCTGCGCTACATCCCGACGCGAGAGGTTGTGTCTACCCTTCGAGGGGGTTGGTGTCAAGGAAGTTTCTTGAGATTGTGCAATTTTTTTGCGCGGGGTGGGGGAAAGGGATCAAAGGTCGATGGAGCCGAGATGGCTCGAGCTGCGAACGGTGGTTCCCCGGTTGAAGCGTCACCCCTGGGCCATGGTCGCTCTTCCATTGCACGTGGCGGCAACAGATAAACGCCCCGGCGGGGCGTTTTCTGAAGCAATGGAGGCGTGCGTCCCTCGCCAGGCACGTCGCGCTAGCGATTCATCACGTCCAAAAACTCGCGGTTGGTTTTGGTGCCGCGCATCTTGGACAGGAGAAACTCCATGGAGTCCATGGAATTCATGGGCGCCAGCACCTTGCGCAGAATCCAGACACGGTTCAACACGTCGTCAGGCAGCAGCAGTTCTTCCTTGCGGGTGCCGGAACGGTTGATGTCGATGGCCGGAAAGATGCGCTTTTCGGCAATGTGGCGATCCAGATAAATCTCCATGTTGCCGGTGCCCTTGAACTCTTCGAAAATGACTTCGTCCATGCGCGAGCCCGTGTCAATAAGGGCCGTGGCGATGATGGTCAGGCTGCCGCCTTCCTCGATGTTGCGGGCGGCGCCGAAGAAGCGCTTGGGCCGCTGCAGGGCGTTGGCGTCCAGACCGCCGGAGAGCACGCGGCCGGAGGAGGGCGTGACGGCGTTGTAGGCCCGGCCCAGGCGGGTGATGGAGTCCAGCAGCACCACCACGTCGCGCTTGCGCTCAGTGAGGCGCTTGGCTTTTTCCATGATCATTTCAGCTACCTGGACATGGCGGGTGGGGGGCTCGTCAAAGGTGGAGGAAACCACCTCGGCGCGCACGTTGCGTTCCATGTCCGTCACTTCCTCGGGGCGTTCGTCGATGAGTAGGACGATGAGGTAGACGTCCGGGTGATTGGCATTGATGGAGTTGGCGATGGACTGCAGCAACATCGTCTTGCCCGTGCGCGGGGGGGCCACGATGAGCCCGCGCTGCCCGCAGCCAATGGGGGAGAGGAGATCCACCACACGGCCCGAGTAGTTGTTCTCGGTGGTCTCCATGATGTAGCGGCGATCGGGGTAAATGGGGGTGAGGTTATCGAACAGGACGATGTTCTTGGCTTTTTCCGGCGCTTCCAGGCAGATTTCGCTCACCCGTAGCAGGGCGAAGTAGCGCTCGCCCTCCTTAGGTGGACGAATTTGGCCGGAGACAATGTCACCCTTGCGCAGGGAGAAACGGCGGATCTGCGAAGGGGAGACATAAATGTCATCAGGCCCGGGCATGTAGCTGTACATGGGGGAGCGCAGGAACCCAAACCCGTCGGGGAGAATTTCCAGCACGCCGTCGCCGTAAATGGCGCCGTTCTGGGAGGCGCAGCTTTGCAGCAGGGCGAAGATGAGCTCCTGCTTGCGCATGGAGCTGGCGTTTTCAATGTTAAACTGTTCGGCCAGGAGCATGAGGTCGGTCATGCTCTTGAGCTTGAGCTCGGAAAGGTGCAGCACATTGTCGCTGTTGCTGGCCTGCTGCTGGTGCTGGGCGCTGCGGTTACGCTTTCTCCCGTGGCTTTTTCCAGAGTGGGAAGGGCCGGCGTGGCCCTGATTGCCCTGGGGGGCAGCCTGGGGTGTCGCCTGGGACGCTGCCGGTGTGGCAGGAGCACCATTGCCGGCAGTGGCTGCGGCTGGCGCAACGTCTTGGGCCGGCGGGGCAGGAGCGTTTTGCGCGGGGGGGGAGGCAACAGGTTGCGGCGCGGAAACGGAAGAAGGGGGAGTCTGCTGCATGTGAAAATTCTCACAAAAAGATGCTGGGAGATGCGTCACTAATGGAAAACAGGCCTGAACATGGGCAAGGTGCAACAAGGCACGCCTGCAAGAAATTTGTGAAGTAAAAGGTACGCAACGCGATTGAGTCAAGCCATGCAATGCGATGGAATACACATGCGCAGCATGCTGAACACGTTTGGGGCAACGTCGAAATGCTGTACAGGATGATTAGCTGCAATGCAAGGGCAAAGCAGCAAGTGCAGCATTCAATGCCCGGTGAAAAGGCTGATCGAAAAACACGCTCAATCTGTTGTCTGAACTGCACGCAAGTATGTGTGCGTGCCGCATCCTTACGCATGTGCAAGGATGTCGCACCAGTCAACCGTAAAGAATGACTCGGATGGATATCAATGAAAATCGCCTCTGGCGATGCGACATTCAGGGGACTGTGGTGTCAGACAAGAAGTGGACTATACAGTGCTGTCGCCACAAGGGCAGGCACTACGTCATGAGCCACAATCTTGTATCGCAACCGGACCCGGAAAGCAAGTGGGGGGGCGGGGATTTCGGCCCGATCCTGAGCGAACCAGGAAAATTCTCCTGTAGAGGCCGTGGGTTACTGGGCTGCGCCCCTTATTCTTTGCCGTCCCCGTCCTTGTCCGTGGCTGGCTTGAGCACATCCTGGAACAAGGTTTCGATCTCTTCCCGGATGTGGTCCTGCTCCTGCTGCATGGCGTAGGAGAGCTCCATGGTCAGCAGCCCCATGGCCTGTTCCAACAGCCGACGTTCTCCAAAAGAGAGTTCCTTGTCCCGGCCAATAAGCAGTAATTCCTTGAGAACATAGGCCACGTCCCCAAGGTTTCCGCTTTTGAGCTTTTCGGAATACTCCCGGTAGCGGCGGTTCCAGTTCTGCCCGGAATAGCCGGTAAACGTGGAACGGTCCTTCAGGGATTCGAGGATGGCCTCGCCCTCGCTGGCGGTGCATACGGGCCGAAGGCCCACGGCGCCGGCATTGCGCACGGGAACCATGAGCGTAACATTGTTGGAGAGGATGCGCACGATATAAAACTCGGCGGTGGCGCCGCCGATTTCCTTGATCTCAATGCGGTCAACTCTGCCAACACCCTGCGCAGGATAGACCACCAGTTCTTCCACTGCGAACACGTTTACCTCTTGCCGGCGAATATTCACTCGTTCGACACGTCGCCACGCGGGACGTCACCGGCCGTACGAGAAATCAATCATACCGTAAAAAAGACGCATCGTCCATGGTCCGGCGCGGCGTTGCGCCGGATAAGGATGCGGAATCGCCAGACGCCGGGGGTCAGGGCTCGGCAGGGCGGAAGCGATTTATTCGCTCCTGCGCGGGCTTGCGCGCGCCGGAAAGAAACTGCAGCACACCGTCGGCAGCTTCCGCCAGCACGGCGTCGAACACGGGACGCTCCTGCGGCGCAAAGCCCGTCAGCACATACTCCCGCGTTTCGCCGGGGGCAGGCCGGCCCACACCAAGCCGCAGGCGGTGGAAGCCGTCCCCGCCCAGGTGGCTGATGACGGATCGGATGCCGTTGTGGCCGGCGGGGCCCCCGCCGAATTTGAGCTTCATGCGGCCCAGGGGCAGATCCAGTTCATCGTGCAGGATGAGGACATCCTCGGGCAAAATGCGATAGTACCGCGCCGTCTGCCCCACGGCTTCCCCGGAGAGATTCATGAATGCCAGTGGCTTGAGGGCAAGCCAGCGGGTGTCCGGGCCATCGAGCCGCCAAAGCTGGAGCTTGCCGGGCTTGTCCTGAAGCTGATGCACCTGCCAGTCACGGGAGGCGTCCAGGCGGCGCAGCACCTCGTCAAGCACAAGAAATCCAAAATTATGTCGGGTGCCCTCATATTGCCGGCCCGGATTGCCCAGGCCGGCCACGAGGCCGGCAAACACATCCGCCATGGCTGGAGGCTCCTGGATGGTTCTGGCAGCAGGGGGGCGGGCACAGTCCGCGAGAAACCCCGGCCGCAGGCGCAGTGCCTGGGGCCGGGGTCCATCATGCTGCGGGGAGGGTGGCGGTTATTCCTTGCCGCCGGGGCCGGGGGCCGCCTTGCGGGTGGCCACCACGCTCAGCAAGGCGTAGTTCTGCTTGTACACGGCAGTCACTGATTCGGGCAGCACCACGTCCTTGACGGTCAGGGCATCGCCCACCTGCATCTTGCTCACGTCCAGATCCACATGGGAGGGGATGTCTCCGGGCAGGCAGGTGACGGTGATGGTGTTGTGGAAAGTTTCCATCATGCCGCCGAGCTTGAGGCCCGGAGCATCGCCCACCTGGCGCAGGGGGACGTTGAGGGTGACCTTCTTGTTGAAATCCACCCCGTAGAGGTCCAGATGCACCACCTGACGCTTGAAGGGGTGCTTCTGCACCTTCCACACCAGGGTGGGCCGACCTTCTTCACCGTCGACCACCAGGGAGAAGAGCTTGCTGGTGCCCACCTGACGGTACGCCTTTTCGAAGGCGAGGGCGTCAATGCTCAGGGCGATGTTGTCGCCAGACGCGGTGTAATAAATGGCGGGAATCTCACCAGCCACGCGCAGACGACGATTGGGGCCCTTGCCGGCAGAGTCGCGCCGAATGGCGGCGAGAGTGATTTGCTCAGCCATGATCAATGTGCTCCTTCACATGCACCGGCGGCGCGTTCAGACGAACAGGACGCTCACCGAGGATTCGGTATGAATATTGTGGATGGCCTTGGCCAACAGACCGGCCACGGACATGACCTCGATCTTGGGGCAGGCCTCCTTCTTTTCGCCAAGGGGAATGGTGTTGGTCACCAGAATCTTGGAGAATTTGGACTGCTGCAGCCGTTCGATGGCCGGACCGGACAACACGGGGTGCGTGGCGCAGGCAATAACATCTTCCGCGCCAGCGGCCAGCAGCACGTCGGCTGCGGCCACGATGGTGCCGGCAGTGTCGATCATGTCGTCCAACACCACGGCGCGCTTGCCTTTCACGTCGCCGATGACGTTCATGGCCTTGGCTTTGTTGGGCTCGTCGCGGCGTTTGTCGATGATGGCCAGGCCAGCGCCCAGGCGCTTGGCGTAGGCGCGGGCGCGTTCGGTGCCGCCGGCGTCGGGGGAGACGCACACGATGTCGCCCTCCAGGCCGCGCATGTATTCCAGGAACACGGGCAGGGCGTAGAGGTTGTCCACGGGCAGGTCAAAGAATCCCTGGATCTGCCCGGCGTGCAGGTCGATGGTGATGAGGCGATGCATGCCAGCCACGGTGAGGAAATCCGACACCAGCTTGGCGCTGATGGGGGCGCGGGGCACCACCTTGCGGTCCTGCCGGGCATACCCGTAGTAGGGGACCACCGCGGTGACGCGGCCGGCGCTGGCGCGTTTGAGGGCGTCCAGAATCAGGCACAGCTGCATCAAGTGAAAATTGACCGGGGCGCACGTGGGCTGCACGACAAAGACGTCGTTGCCCCGTACGTTGTCTTTGATCTCCACGCGGATTTCGCCGTCGCTGAAGGTCTCGGTCACCGCCGGTGTCAACCGACAGCCCAGGTGGTCGCA
>JAIWOE010000136.1 GCA_020217165.1 Desulfovibrio sp.
AAGCCCATGTTCGGAGTGTGGGTGGGCGTGTTCCGTCAAATCATCGCTCCGGTGCTGGTATTTCATGTGGGGGTGTACATCCTTGAATGGAGCATTGGCTGGATCTGGTGGGGTATTTTCGGCATCACGTGGGGGGCTGCATTGTGGAGCATGCTGGCAGGAAGACAAATCCTCCGCCGTGTTGTCCAGTGCTCATCTGCAGAAAATTTGCCTGGAACTGCAATGAGTGAACGCCGCAACAGTCAATCATGCCCGGACAATGCAACATGATGCTGGAGTTAATCAGGCAAGTGGTACTGATGGTTTTTTCCAATACATTTTCTAGACTTTTTCTTGCACCGCAAACAACCTGCAGCAAGGGTCTTCAACAGCAATTTTAGACTGGCATTTTGATTCGATATGCGGTACATGCATGCATAGTTACACCAGGACGTGACGATTCCGCATCGCATGCGCACGCCACATGCGCCCGTCGCATGCGGAAGATTCACGTACACACGGAGTCTCACCCCAGACAGGGAGTCTCACATGGACGAGCCCACCATGCGTCCACCGGCGGCCGACCACGACCCGGCCGACCACGACGACGCCAGCAAGCCGGTACGCAAGGCCTTTCGCGTGCCTGTGCATGATGCGTATGCCCTCACCGTGCGTGTGGGCGAAGAGAATTTCGGTGCCTTTGATGTGGTGGAAGGCGGCGTGGGGCTGTTCCATTCCCGGCGGGCAGCATTTTCCGTGGGCCAGGAGCTTGAAGACATGTTCCTCATGTTCCGCGGCGCCTCCCTGCCCGTGCGTGGCCGGGTGGCCCATGTGCTCCGGGACGACCACGGCCTGATCCGCTATGGCGTGGAGTTTCTGGATATGGACGAGGAAACGCGTGTCGAGATGCACCGGCTGGTGCAGCAGGCCCGCCAGGAATATCTTGATACGCTGGATGACGATGCTCCCGAACGTTAAGCTGCCCGCCTTCAGCGGCCCGATCTGCGGCGCACGGGACCAGCAGTTCCGCGGGATGCCATAACCCCCTGAGGGAGGCGTGCGGTCATGGAAATCACCTGTCCGAAGTGCGGATTTTCCCGCACTATCGAAGATTCCAAAATCCCTTCCAAAAAGGCCATTGTCCACTGCAAAAGCTGCGGCCACAAGTTCCCCCTGGCCCGGGCGCGCTCCATTGCCGTGCTGTTGTCCAAGGGGGGGGTAGGCAAGACCACCACGAGCGTGAACCTGGCCGCCGGCCTGGCCCTGGAGGGCCAGCGCGTCCTCCTGGTGGATACGGACACCCAGGGGCAGGACGCCTACATGCTGGGCGTGAAGCCCAAGGCCGGCCTGACCGAGCTGGTGACCAAGGAGCTCAAGCCCAAGGATGCCATCTTCAAGGCCCGGGACAACCTCTGGCTGCTGGCGGGGGGCAAGTCCCTGGCTGGCATCAAGCGCATGATCGACCGCAAGGACTTTGGCGGCGAGATGACCCTCACCGAGTCCCTGGCCCCCCTGGAGACGCAGTTCGACTTCATCATCATCGACTCCTCCCCCGGCTGGGACCCCCTCACCGTGAACGTGCTCTTTTACGCCAAGGAAATCCTCATCCCGGTATCCCTGGAAGTGATGAGCCTGCAGGGTCTTTCCGAGTTCATCAAGAGCCTGTCCTCCATCAAGAAATACCGCAAGGAAGTGGGCATCAAGTACATGGTGCCCACCTTCATGGACGAACGCATCAAAAATCCCGGTGAAATTCTGGAGAAGCTGCGCAAGATCTACCCCCAGCACATCTGCGAGCCCATCCGCTACAACGTGCGGCTTTCCGAAGCGCCGGCCTACGGCATGACCATCTTCGAATACGCCGGCGGCTCCCCGGGGGCCGTGGACTACAAGGCCCTGGTCAAGCGGGTGCTGGAGTCCGGGGACGAAGAATAATCCCCACCGGCATGCATATTGTGGAGGAGACCGGCCCGGGCCGGTCTCCTTTTTTATGGAAGCCGATTCAGGGCAGGCGCCCCTTGAGGGCCATGATGCGGGCGTAGGACGCCTGGATGCGCGCCGCGGGAATCTCCCCGCTGGCCACCAGCTCCAGCAGCATGGCGTGCGCCTTGCTGGCGATGGCCGGGTCGTGGTGCAGGTTGTTGCCGAAAACCAGCACGTCCACCCCGGCCAGCACGGCCAGGCGAATGGCCTCGCGCATGCCATAGTGTTCCGTGATGGCGCCCATTTGCATGTCGTCGGACACAATCACCCCCTGAAATCCCAACTCCCCGCGCAGGACCCCTTGCAGGACACGGGGAGACAGGGTGGCCGGCAGCACCGGATCCCAATGGGCATTGAACAGATGCGCTGTCATGACCATGGGACAGCCCGCGTCGATGGCGGCCTTGAAGGGCAGCAACTCCCGGCCGGTCCAGGTGGTGGTGACGTCGGGCAGGCCCAGGTGGGAATCCTCCCGGCTGGAGCCATGGCCAGGAAAATGCTTGACGCAGGGCAGCACTCCCCCCTGGAGCAACCCCTGCATGAAGGCCGTGCCCAGGGTGGCCACCACCTCGGGACTGCTGGAAAAACTCCGGCCGATGCCCCCGATGATGGGATTGTGCGGGTTGGTGTTCACGTCCAGCACCGGCGCGAAGTTCAGGGAAATGCCGTGCTCGCGCAGCAGGACCCCCATGCGCTGGGCCGTGGCCCGCACGGCCTCCCGCTGGGGAGGAGCGGCGTTCTGGACGTATGGAGCACCCAGCTCCTCGGCCGCCGGCCAGTCAGGGAAACCTGTCCGGGATCTCAGGCGCATCACCCGGCCGCCTTCCTGATCCACGGCGATGAACGGCCGCACCGGCGCGGCGGCGGCCAGTTCCCGGGTCAGGGCCGCCACCTGGGCCGGGCTGGCCACATTGCGACCGTAGGATTTGCTGCCCACATCGTAATCAAACAAAATCACTCCGCCCACCTGCCCGGTGTGCAGGGCCCGGGCGGTTTCCGGGGCCTCGGCCAGGCGCTGGCCACGGAAGCCGGTCATGAGCATCTGTCCGGCCATCTCCGCCAGGGAAGGGCCGGCAGCCAGCCCCGGGGTGGCCCAGGCCAGGCCAAGCACCATCACCTGGGCGAGCACCTGGGCGAGCACCTGGGCGATCACCAGTCCCGCCATCCTCTTCTGCCAATGCATGTTCCCTCCCCGGCATGTTGCAGCCCTGCGTCTTGCCTGTTTCGGCCATTCACGGCACAATGGCGCGCATCGCATCACACATCGCATTTCCACGTGTAACATCATTGTTGCGAGCCCACCATGCATTCCACCGCCGTGCGAATCATTGCCGTCATGAACCAGAAAGGCGGCGTGGGCAAGACCACCACCGTGGCCAATCTGGGCGTGGGCCTGACCCGCCTGGGCCAGCGCGTGCTGCTGATGGACCTGGACGCCCAGGCCCACCTCACCGCCTCCCTGGGGCTGGAGGAGCTCCCCCCCCACGCCGCCACGAGTTTTGACGTGTTGGCCGGTCAGGCCAGCCTGCTGCAGGCGGCCATCCCCCTGCCAGGCTCTGGATCTGGTCCTGGTTCTGGCACACTGCGTCTGGTACCCGGAACCCTGGCCCTGTCCGGGGCGGATGTGGTGTTTGCCGCGCGCATCGGCCGGGAGTTGCTGCTCCGCAAGGCCCTGGCGGATGCCACCGCGGCGGAATTCGACTGCATCCTTCTGGACTGCCCGCCCAACCTGGGCGTGCTGACCCTCAACGCCCTGTGCGCCGCGCGGGAGGTGCTGGTGCCGGTGCAGGCCGAATACCTGGCCCTGCAGAGCCTGGCCGAGCTCATGCGCACCATGGACGCCGTGCGCGAGCATCTGAATCCCGGCCTGACCCTGTGCGGCGTGGTGCTGACCCGGTTCTCCCGCACCAAAACCCTCAACCGCGAGGTGGCCGCCACCCTGCGGGAACATTTTCCGGACCGCCTGTTCGAGGCGCGCATTCGGGAAAACGTGGCCCTGGCCGAGGCCCCCGGGTTCGGGCAGGACATCTTCCGCTACCGGCCCGGCTCGGCCGGAGCCCAGGACTATCTGCAACTGGCGAAGGAACTGCTGCGCAAGGAGGCGTAATTCCATGGCCATTCGCAAGAAACTCGGCAACGATCCCCTGGCCAGACGGCTGCCGGAGACTCCGCCGGGAGGCGGGTTGCTGCCTGCCGCGCCGCCGGTCCCGGAATGTGCGCCGGAAGGTATGCCGGAGGGTACGCCCCTGGCCGACCCTCCCGCCAACACCCTGGCCAACACCTTGGCCGACACCTTGTCCGCGCTGTTTCCCCTGCCCCTGTTTTGCGGCGCCGCCCCGCGCAAAGACCGGTCCCGGGAAGACTCGTGGCCCTGCGTGCTGGACGAGCAGTTCCGCCGCGCCGTGCTCGCCCTGCCTACGGTGTTCGGCCGGGCCCGGTTCTCCCCGCAGCAGTTCGCCGACGCCCTGGCCGTGCTGACCCGCGAGGCCCTGCTGACCGCCGGCCTGCCCCCGCATGCCCTTACTCTGGCCCTCACTCTGCCCCAGGCCCCACCCCGGGAAGACTCCCTGTCCGAACCCGTGCCCCTGCCCACGGCCCTGGTCCTGCTCCATGGCGGGTTTGGCGCCATGCAGGCCGTGGTGCAGGCCGTGGGGGACGCCCTGCACTGGCACAAGAAATCGCCCCGTGACCCGAACCAATACCCGGGCCTGCGTCTGGGCCTGCGTCTGGAACACCTACCCCACTCCGGAGAATTCATGCTGCGCCTGCTCGATGCCGCTCCCCAAGACGGCAAAACCCCTGCCCCCCGACTGCTGGACCGCGACCGGCTCTGGCCCGCCGTGCACTCCCTGGGGCTGGCCCTGGCCCGGCGCGGCTGCCGGGTGTTTCTGTTCACCGCAGCGTCCGCGGAATTCCGCATCATCGCCCCGGCCCGCACCAGCCATCGCCTCGCCGCATGAGCACCTCCATGCTCCAAAGCGCCCTGGGGCTGCCGGTGTTCATCTTCCTGGCCTGGCTCTTCAGCGAACACCGCCGTCGCATCCCCTGGCGCATCCTAGTGGCCGGCCTGGCCGTGCAGCTGGGGCTGGCGGGCCTGTTCCTGACCATCCCCGCCGCACGGCAGGCGTTTTTGCGGCTCAACGCCGTGGTGGAGGCCCTGGAGACGTCCACCCGAGCGGGCACTTCCTTTGTGTTCGGCTACCTGGGCGGAAGCGACCTGCCCTTTGCCGAGCCCTTTCCCGGTGCCGCGTACGTCTTCGCCTTCCGGGGACTGCCCATCATCCTGGTCATGAGCGCCCTGAGCGCGGCCCTGTTTCATCTGGGCGTGCTGCAACGGGTGGTGCAACTGTTCTCCCTGCTGCTGCGCAAGAGCCTGGGCATCGGCGGGGCCCTGGGTCTGGGCACGGCGGCCAACATCTTCATCGGCATGATCGAAGCCCCCCTCTTCATCCGCCCGTACCTTGGGGCCATGCGCCGCGGCGAGCTGTTTGCCCTGATGACCGCCGGCATGGCCACCATTGCCGGGACCATGCTGGTGCTCTATGCCGGCATCCTCTCCCCGGTGCTGCCGGACGCCCTGGGGCACATCCTGGTGGCATCCATCCTCAGCGCGCCCGCCGCCGTCCTCATCGCCGCGGTGATGGTCCCCGACGATCCCCACGCCCCGACCACGGAAGGCGTACTGCATGCTCCGGCCACGGCCACCAGCCTCATGGACGCCATCTGCCAGGGCACAGCCCAGGGACTGAGCCTCTTTTTGCATGTGACGGCCAGCCTGGTGGTGCTGGTGGCCCTGGTGGCGCTGGTCAACCAGGGGCTCGGCCTGTTCCCTGATGTGGCCGGCCAGCCCCTGACCCTGCAACGCATGTTTGGCGTGCTCCTGGCGCCCGTGGCCTGGTGCATGGGGGTGCCCTGGAGCGAATGCCAGACCGCCGGGCAGTTGCTGGGGGTGAAGGTGGCGCTCAACGAATTCATCGCGTACATGAACATGGCCGCCCTGCCGGCGGAGGCCCTTTCGGCCAAGAGCCGCGTGGTGCTCACCTACGCCATGTGCGGCTTTGCCAACTTTGGCAGCCTTGGCATCATGGTGGGCGGACTGGGGAGCATCCTCCCCGAACGCCGGGCGGAAATCGCCGCCCTTGGCATGAAATCCATCCTGGCCGGCATGCTGGCCACCTGCATGACCGGCAGCGTGGTGGGCGTGTTCCTGCCGTAATCCGGCGCAAGGAGAACACTGTATGTGGAATGATCTTAAGCGATTGCATACGCCCCGCGGGGGTCTCCCGTGCCTGGCCGCGCTGGTGTGCCTGCCCCTGCTATTCGCTGGCTGCGCGTCTCCACACAAGCCGTACGAAGCCCCGGCGTCCTCGTACACGGCCCAGCCTGCGTCGCAGCCGGCCCGGTACACACGCAAGGCAGCCCCGGAACTGGCCGCCGCCCTGGATCCCCGCACCCAGCACAAGCCATCCTATGCCGCCATGGCCCCGGCCATCCAGGAATCCCTGAAGTACCTGGCCTCCAAAAAACCCGGCGATGTGGCGGCCATGGCTGGCTCCGAAGCCATCACCTGGGGCCGGCTGGTGCAGACCAACCGGGAGCTGCTGGCCCTGCTGCCAGCCCTGGACCAGGACAAGTCCTTGCTGCTGCAACGATTTCAATGGCTGGAACTGGCCCCCGGCACCCTGATGACCGGCTATTACGAACCCCTGGTGGAGGCCTCCCCCACGCCACACCCGGACTATCCCTGGCCCATTTACAAGGCCCCGCCCAATCTCAAATCCAGCCTCTGGCCCACGCGCAAGGCCATCGACTTCCAGGGCGCCCTCAAGGGCCGTCGCCTGGAACTGGCCTGGGCCAAGGACCTCACCGACGTCTTCTTCCTCCACATCCAGGGATCGGGCCGCCTGCGCTACCCCGATGGCTCCCTGCGCAACGTGCTCTACGCCGGGTCCAATGGGCATCCGTATTTCCCCGTGGGCCGCGCCCTCATCGAGCAGGGGTACGCCACCAGGGAAGAGATGAGCATGCAGACCATCCGCCGGTTGTTCAAGGAGCATCCGCACAAGGTGCAGGAATGGATGTCCTTGAATGCCAAGTACATTTTCTACCGCCTGGACGACGGCCCCCCCGGAGACCCCGTGGGCGCCATGGGCCGGCCCCTCATGCCTAGGGTCAGCGTCGCCGTGAACCGGGACACCGTACCCCTGGGCTCCATCCTGGCGCTGGATGCCTTGCTCCCCGGCTACCAGACCCCCTGGCCCGAACCCTTCAGCGGCATTGTCCTGGCCCAGGACACTGGCACCATGCGGCCCAACCAGTTCGACCTGTTCATGGGCTTTGGCGAACAGGCGGCGGACCAGGCCGGCCGCATGCAACAGGAAGCCACGGCCTACCTGCTGCTGGCTCGTTGACAAGCCTGCGGATGCGGCGTTGACGATGGTGGGGGAAGCCTGCCCCCGATCCGTCGCATTCCGCAATTGTTTTGGACGCCGACACGATTCCAGGCTATGCTGCGTTACGATTCCTTCTGTCCACACCTGCGACCGCGGAGGCTCCTTGATGTTCTCTTTCCTTGGTTTTCTGGTGGTGTTGGTCCTTGCTGCGCTGTTCGTCATCGGGATGTACAACGGGCTGGTGCGCAGCCGGAACATGATGGAAGAGGCCTTCAGCGGCGTGGATGTGCAGCTCAAGAAGCGTAGCGACCTCATTCCCAACCTGGTGGAGACGGTCAAGGGCTATGCCATCCACGAACGTGAGGTGCTGGACGCCGTGACAAAGTGGCGGGCCCAGGCCCAGCAGGCCCCCAGCCGTGAGGCCCAGGCGGCCTCCGAGGGCATGCTCAGCCAGGCCCTGGGACGTCTCTTCGCCGTGGCGGAAAACTATCCCCAGCTCAAGGCCGATGCCAATTTCCGCGAATTGCAGGCCGCCCTGGCCCAGGTGGAGGACGATCTGCAGAACGCCCGCCGCTACTACAACGGCACCGTGCGCGACCTGAACATCAAGGTCCAGAGCTTCCCCAGCAACATCGTGGCCGGCATGTTCGGCTTTGCCCGGGGCACGTTCTTTGAGTTGGAAAACCCGGCAGACCGCGCCACCCCCACGGTGAAGTTCTAACCCGCCAAGGAGCTCCGCATGATCCGCCTGTTGCTGCTCATGGTGCCGCTGCTGCTCTGCAGCCTTACTCCCGCCCAGGCCCAGCAGGAGCGCATCCGTTCCTTCCTCAGTGAAATCCGCATCCTGCCCGACGCCACGGTGCAGGTGAAGGAAACCATCACCGTGGTGTCCGCCGGGGACAAAATCAAACGGGGCATCTACCGCGACTTCCCCACCCTGTACACGGACCGCCTGGGCAACACCCTGGAGGTGCCCTTTGATCTGTACGGCATCACCCGCGATGGCCAGGGAGAAAGCTACCACACGGAGCGCCACGGCAACGGCGTGCGAGTGTACATCGGCAAGGAGAACGTCTTCCTGCGCCCGGGCGTGCACACCTATGAAATCACCTATGCCACCAGATGGCAGCTTGGATTTTTTCAGGCTTATGACGAGTTGTACTGGAACGTGACCGGCAATGGCTGGGAATTTCCCATCGACCGCGCCGAAGCCCTCATCACCCTGCCCCCGGGCGCCTCCGTGGTGCAGTTGGATGCCTACACCGGCTTCCAGGGTGATACGGGCACGGCCTTTGCCGCCGACGAGCTGGAGGACGGCCGCGTACGGGTGTACACCACCCGCGCCCTGGAACCCAGGCAGGGCCTGACCGTGGCCGTGGCCTGGCCCAAGGGTCTGGTGGCGGAACCCACCCAGCGGGAAAAGATGGAGCGCTTTGTGTATGGCAACCTGGCTGCGGCGGCTGCCTTGCTGGGCGTGGTGGGTCTGCTTGTCTATTATTACATCACCTGGTCCCGCGTGGGCCGGGACCCGGAACGGGGCACCATCTATCCGCAATACAGCCCCCCCCAGGGCCTTTCCCCGGCGTCCGTGCGCACCCTGATGCGCATGGGCACGGACAACAAAACCTTCGCCGCGGCCATCGTGGGCCTGGCCCAAAAGGGCCGCCTGCGCATCGAGGAGGAAGGCAAGGACTTTGTCCTGGTCAAGACCAACGCAGGCCGCTCAGCCCTCACCGGGGACGAGCAGGTCCTGTTCGACAAGCTCCTGGGCTCCCGCAGCCGCCTGCAGGCCAAACAGGAGAATCATGCGCAATTCACCTCGGCCAAAAAGGCCCTGGAAACCCGCCTGGCCCTGCAGCACGAAACGCTACACTTCCTCAAGAATTCCAAGTATCTTTTCCCGGGCATCCTGCTTTCCCTCGCGGCCTTGCTGGTGGTGGGCTTTTCGGCCCGGGAGCCAATCCTGGCCGGCTTCATGATGGTGTGGCTGACCATCTGGAGCCTGGGGGTGTACTTCCTGCTGCGCACGGCCATCGGGGCCTGGATCAGCCGATCATACGGAACGGCCATCTTCATGTCCCTGTTCAGCATTCCTTTTATCATTGGCGAGCTGGTGGGCCTGGGCGCCCTGACCATGGCCACCAGCCCCCTGGCCGCCCTGTGCCTGCTGGCCATGGCCGGGCTGCACGTGCTCTTTTATGAACTCCTCAAGGCCCCCACCCCCGAAGGCCGCCAGATCATGGATGCCATCGAGGGCTACAAGCTGTTCCTCTCCGTGACCGAAGGGCCGCGGCTTGAATTGATGCAGCCCATTGCCATTACACCGGAAGTCTTCGAAAAACACTTCCCCTACGCCATGGCTCTGGATGTGGAGAAACAGTGGGGCGAACGCTTCAGCCAAGCCATGGCCGCCGCCGGTCACTATGACAGCGACTACCACCCCGTCTGGTACAGTGGCACGCGCTTCCACAGCTCCAGCTTTGGTGCGGGCTTTGCCACATCCTTTGCCAGCGCGTTCAGCTCGGCCATCTCCTCGTCGTCCACGGCGCCGGGCTCCAGCTCTGGCAGCGGTGGCGGCGGTTCCTCAGGCGGAGGCGGAGGTGGCGGAGGTGGCGGCGGATGGTAGCCAGCCGTCCCTTGCAAGAAGCCCTTGCACCCTGGCTACAATTCCTCTATGAGAGAACGTTCCACGTCGGAGCGTAGCGCAGCCTGGTAGCGCACCTGCCTTGGGAGCAGGGGGTCGCACGTTCGAATCGTGTCGCTCCGACCAGTAAATTCAAGGGCTTACGATAAGCATCGTAGGCCCTTTTTTGGGGTAGGCTTTTTTGGTAGGCTGTTTTACTTCACGCGACGGTGTACGACAGCGTTTGCTTTTATCACAACCTGCACGTGCTTTTATCACCTCCTGTCGAGGGGTGGATTATGCACGGCACGGTGTTTGCTT
>JAIWOE010000137.1 GCA_020217165.1 Desulfovibrio sp.
TGGTCATCGACGTGGGCATCAACCGCACCGAGGCCGGCCTATGCGGAGACTGCGACTTCGACGGGCTCACGGGCAAGGTCGCCGCCATGACCCCCGTGCCCGGCGGCGTGGGCCCCATGACCATTGCCATGCTCCTGCGCAACGCCGTGACGGCCTGGAAGGCCCATCTTGGCCTGGGCGTGCGGGCCGATCATGTTCGGCTCTGAGGGCAGCACCCACGCCCGTGAGCCCCTTCGTGAGCAAGAAACTTCGCGCCGACCAGCTAACCCATGAACGCGGCCTGGCCGAGAGCCGGGAGCAGGCCAAACGGTTGATCATGGCCGGCCAGGTGCTCCTGGAAACGGCCCACGGCCCGGAACCCGTGATCAAGCCCGGCCAGCCCCTGCCCCTGGATGCGCTCCTCTCCCTCAAAACCCCGCCGCGGTTCGTCTCCCGCGGGGGGGAAAAGCTGCTCACGGCCATCGAGGCCTTTCGCATTGATTTTACAGGGAAAGTATGCCTGGACGCCGGCGCCTCCACGGGCGGCTTCACGGACTGCATGCTCCAGCACGGCGCGGCGCGCGTCTATGCCGCAGACGTGGGCCATGGCCAGTTGCACGAAAAACTCACCGCCGATGCCAGGGTGATCAATCTGGAGCGCGTCAACCTGCGCCACGCCGAGCCGGGCCTGCTGCCCGAGCGCGTGGATTGCATCAGCGTGGACGTGTCCTTCATCTCCCTGGCGCACCTCCTGCCGGCCTGCCTGCAGTTTCTGAAGACTCCCGGCGAATTGGTGGCCCTTATCAAGCCGCAGTTCGAGCTGGGGCCCGGCCGCACGGTCAAGGGGGTGGTCAAACGCGAGGAAGACCGCCAGGAAGCCGTGGACGCGGTGGTGGACTTTGTCACCACACACCTGGGCCTGACCCTGGTGGGGGTGGTCCCTTCCAAAATCCTCGGCCCCAAGGGCAACCAGGAATACGTAAGTTACTTCACGCGATAACGACACCGCTAGTGCAGGTATTCCCGGACCAGCCGGCCCATGGTGCCATCGGTCTGCATGGCGGCCACGGCAGCGTTAAATGCTTCTACCAGTTCAGCTTTGTTGGCGGATTTAAGAAAAACCAAGTGGACCGGGTGGCGGGCCAGGGGCGTGGGCAACTCCACCACCTCGCCTTCCGGGGCGAAGTCTGCCCTGAGGTTCGCCCAGGTTTCCGGCGCGGCGATGACCACATCCACACGGCCGGCCCGCAGCTTGGCAAAGTTGGCCGCATCGGTTTCCGACTCATCTTTCTTGAGGGCGTTTACAGCCGCGGCGGCGTCAAAGGCGTCGCCGTAACTCCAGCCGCGCATCACCCCCACGATCTTGCCGGCCAGGTCATCTATGGTCAGGAATTCGAAACGCCCCTCCCGGGTAGTGTACAGCATGAGCCGTTCCTCGAAGAACGGAGCAGAGTAGTCGAATTTCTGCAGCCGTTCCGAATTCATGTAGATGCCGCCCACCCCCCAGACCCCCTGTTCCAGGCCCGCAAGGGCGCGCTTCCAGGGCAGGGCCTCCAGCTGTACCGGCCTGCCCATGCGGCGGAAGGCCTCGGCGATGACGGCTGGGTACAGCCCCGCCGCCGCCGGGCCGTGGGCGAACATGAAGGGCGGATTCTGGGCGTCCACGGCCACGCGCTCCGGAGCTGTGTTGCTCGGGCGCTGGCTGGCAACGGCGTCCGGCCCCAGCAGGACCAGGCAGAGGAGCAGCAAGAGGCGATGTATCTTCATGGGCACCCTGGGCGTGAAAAACGATGCGCAGCAGTCGGCGCCGGTACGGCAAAGTTCACCGTGTTACAACGTATACGGGAAAAACACAGCTCCCTCAACGGGGAGAGGTTGTATGCGATGCTGGTTGCTGAGAGTGCGGGCATCAAGGCCGTTTCGGAGGGACGATGGAATGGGTCATCAATGAAGCCATGATGACAACCGAGGGGCTGCCGCAAAATTGTCAAATATTGTCAGTATAAGTATGCTGACGAACTATCTTCCGCGGCGTCCAGTTTCGGAAGACCCACGACGCACCGACGACACCAGGGGAGAATCATGCGGATTTCCATTAAAATCAAGCTCATTGCTGGCCTGTTGGCCATGATTGCCGTCATCCTGGCGGCGATTTTCCTGCTGGTGGCGCGCAACATTGCCCGGCAGTCCCTGGAGGACGCCACCCTGAGCGCCCTGGGGCAGCTGGCTCAGGTGGAGTACTCCATTTCCCTGTTTTTGGAAGAATCCAAGATGAACGCCGAGCTGCTGGCCCTGCATCCCCTGATGCAGCAGCTGGATACCGTCACCTCCACCCATGTGGGGCAGCCAGCCAAAAAATCCATCGTGGACCCCGACGACGCCACCGGCAAGGCCATGGCGGAGTTGTTCGTCCTGATGCAGCGTACCCACCCGGCCTTTGTGGAGGTGTTTGTGGGCACGGAAAAAGGCGGGTTTGTCAGCTCCCTGCAGGACGACATGCCCGCGGGCTATGACCCCCGCAAGCGGCCCTGGTATGTGGAAGCCAGCCCCGTGCGCGACAAGGCCGTGGTGGGCAAGGCCTACATGAGCACCACCGGCGAGGCCGTGACCAGCGTCATGCGCACGGTGCAGCGAGGCAACGAGCTGCTGGGGGTGGTGGGGGTGGATATTTCCCTGAAAAAATTGACGGACCTGGCCAGCACCATCACCGTGGGCCGCGGGGGGTACCTGGTGCTGGTGCAGGATGATGGCGTGGTGCTGGCCGATCCAAAGCACCCTGCGAATAATTTCAAAAATGTCAATGAGCTGGACACCCCGGCCTGGCGGCAACTGGCGGCCTTGAACCAGGGCAGCCTGGAAGTGGTGCTGGGAGGCGTCCAGTGGATGGGCACGGTGTATACCTCCCCCCGTACCGGCTGGAAGCTCGTGGGCTTGATTTCCCTGGAGGAAATCATGGCCCCGGTGCGGTCCACCATCCTGCAGCTGGCCGTCATCGCTTGTGCCGGCCTGGTGGCCCTGGCCCTGGGCGTTTGGGTGTTTTCCACGCAGGTTATCGTCAGACCCCTGGGGCAGATCCGCGAGTTCCTGGCCCGCATCGCCCGCAAGGACTATGGCTACCGCGCCACCGTGCGCCGCTCCGACGAGCTGGGAGAAATCCTCGCCACGTTGAACGACACCGCCGGCACCCTGCAAAAGAACATCGAGGACATCGAACACCAGACTGAGCTGGCCCGGCGCAGCGTGCAGGAGGCGGAATCTGCCTGCAAGGATGCGGATCTGGCCCGACAGCACGCCGATACCGCCCACCAGGCCGGCATGCTGGAAGCCTCCCGGGCCCTGGAGGGCATTGTGGCCACTCTGGATCAGGCCGCCCGACAGCTGTCTGCCCAGATTAGCCAGTCCAGTCAGGGCGCCGAGGAACAGTCCCGCCGCATCGCAGAAACGGCCACCAGCATGGAGGAGATGAACGCCACGGTGCTGGAGGTGGCCAAGAATGCCAGCCACGCCGCCGGGCAGGCCGAAACCGCCCGGGCCAAGGCCATGGAAGGGGACGACATCGTCACCAAATCCCTCACCGGCATGGCCGAGGTGCAGGCCCAGACCGACCGCCTGAAGACGGACATGGCTGCCCTGGGACGCCAGGCCGAGGATATCGGGCGCATCCTCACGGTCATCAGTGATATTGCCGACCAGACCAACCTGCTGGCCCTCAATGCCGCCATCGAGGCCGCCCGGGCAGGGGCTTTGCCGTGGTGGCCGACGAAGTCCGCAAGCTGGCGGAAAAAACCATGACCGCCACCAAGGAAGTGGACGCCGCCATCCGGGCCATCCAGCAGAGCACCAGAACCAACGTGCAGAGCGTGGAGCGCTCCGTCACCAGCATTCAGGAAACCAGCACCCTGGCCAGCCGCTCCGGCCAGGCCCTCAAGGATATTGTGCAGTTGGTGGACGCCACCACAGATCAGGTGCGCTCCATCGCCACGGCGGCGGACGAGCAATCCGCTGCCAGTGACGAAATCAGCCGCAGCATCGAAGGCATCAACAGCATCGCCGGCCGCAATGCCCAGGCCATGGGCGAGGCCTCCCGGGCCGTGACCGACCTGACCCAACAGGTGGACCTGCTGCAGCAGCTCATTCGCCGACTGCAGGCCGACGTGGATCGGAGGTAACGATGCCCCACCCCGGGATACGCTGCAGGCACATCGGCGTATCCCGGGGATGGCACGCTAGAAATCCTTGCCCCAGCCGGCATCTTCGGCGTCGTCGGCCTCATCGTGCAATCCAAGCACCGGGCAGCCCCGCTGACGCAGGCGGTGGGCATCCGCGGCAGACACGGCCAGACAGGGCGCGGGCGGGGTGATGTCCTCCAGGGACCTCGCCTCGGCCGGCAGTCCCTGGGCCTGGAGCACGGCTGCCAGGAGGGCGCCGGTGTCACCGGCATGGGCAATGATCAGGGGAGGTGCCGCCTCGGTCCCTGCCTCGTCGCGGGCTAGGCGCACGGCCCGCAAACACTGCTGCGCTGCCCGGCGCAGGCCGTGCACGCGCTCCAGCAGCCGGGGCCAGGGCAGGGGCACGGGGTGTTGGCGACGGTCGTCCTCCAGCAGCCGGGCCACCTCCACAGCCATTTGTTCATGCCGAACCACGGTCTGCATGGCCGCATGCTTGCGGTTATCTCCTAGCACCTCGGGCACAAATGTGAACTGGAACCGTCGCGCCGCGCGCAACCAGTAGTCCAGGTCGTTGGCCACCAGATCCGCATAGTCTCCCACGGCTGCCTGCAGGCGGCGGGTGTACAAAAAGGCCATGCCCACGGTTCCCGGATTGACCTGCAGCAGCCCCGGCCAGTAGGGTTCCTGAAACACGTAGTCCAGCAGGTGGCCGGCTTCGTCGATGTTGGCAAAGGCGGCGTAGGCCAGGTCCGCGTGAGGATTCGCCTCCAGGCCGGCCAGCAGACGCTCCAGGGCGTGGGGGGCGTAGCGGTTGTCCGAGGCCAGCCAGGTTAGGTATTCCCCCGTGGCCTGGGCAAAGCCCGTGTTCAGGGCCGCCGAGGCCCCGCGGTTCTGCGCATGCCGCAGGCAGCGCACGCGGGGGTCGCCCCGGGACGCCAACTCGGCCAGGAGGCGGGGGGTGGCGTCGGTGGAGGCGTCGTCCACGAGGATGAGTTCCAGATCCCCCACCGTCTGGCCCAGCACCGAGGCCACGGCCTCGGGCAGGAACGCGGCCTGATTGTACGTGGGCATGACGACGGAAATGGCGGGCATGGCGCCTCCTGCGGGGCTGGGTGGGTCCGGGCATGGCCTCTGTGTCATTGCGGCATTGGTAGTGGAGTCCGGGGAGATTCGCAATGCACCCCCGCGCCCGGCTGGCGCATTGGCCGGGTGTTGTGTATGGCACCTCATCACGGCATGGCCGCCAGGCGTGGCATGGCCACCACGAATGAGAGGAGCACCCAGGGCATGAAGGCAGTGGTCACCGGCGGAGCCGGATTCATCGGCAGTCACCTCGTGGACCGTCTGCTGGCCGAAGGGCTGGACGTGGCAGTGCTGGACAATCTGGAGACGGGCCGTCGGGAAAATTGCGCCCGAGCCCTGGAACACCCGAGGTGCCGCCTGCACGAGGTGGACATTGCCCGCGGCGTGCCCCAGGCCGTGTTTGCGGGGGCGGACTGGGTGTTTCACCTGGCCGGTCTGGCGGACATCGTGCCATCGATGGAAGCCCCGGCACGCTACCATCAGGTGAACGTGGATGGCACGGTGCACGTGCTGGAAGCCGCCCGCATGGCCGGCGTGGCGCGGCTGGTGTATGCGGCGTCCTCGTCCTGCTATGGCATTCCGGAGGCCTACCCCACACCGGAAACCGCAGCCATCCGGCCCATGTACCCCTACGCCCTCACCAAACATGTGGGCGAGGCCTACGTGCTGCACTGGGCCCGGGTGTACGGCCTGCCGGCCGTGTCCCTGCGGCTGTTCAACGTGTATGGCCCGCGCTCGCGCACCACCGGGGCCTACGGCGCGGTGTTCGGCGTGTTTCTGGCCCAGAAACTGGCCGGCGCGCCCTACACCGTGGTGGGTGATGGGCAGCAGCGGCGAGACTTCGTGTTCGTGGAGGATGTGGTGGAGGCCTTCCTGCAGGCTGCCCGCGCCCCCGAGGCAGCCGTGGCGGGGCAGGCCCTGAACATTGGCGCCGGGGAGCCCCAATCCATCAACCGGCTGGTGGAACTGCTGGGGGGCGAGAAGGTGCACATTCCCAGGCGGCCGGGGGAGCCGGACATCACCCATGCAGACATCGCCCTGGCCCGCCGCCTGCTGGGATGGTCGCCCCGCACGTCCTTTGCCGACGGCGTGGCCGCCATGCTCCGGCACATCGACCTCTGGAAGGACGCCCCCGTGTGGGACGCCACCAGCATTGCCCGGGCCACGGCCAGCTGGTTCAAACATCTCGGCTGAGGGAAGTCTCATGCCCTCTCCCCATACCACCACCGAGAAAATCCTGCCCCTGGAGGTCCTGGCCGCCCGACTGGCCGTCCGTGAGGGCCGCACCGTGGTGCACTGCCACGGCGTCTTCGACCTCATGCACCTGGGGCACATCCGGCATTTTCAGGAAGCCCGGACGTTTGGCGATGTGTTGGTGGTCACCGTGACCCCGGATGAGTTCGTGCACAAGGGACCGCACCGGCCGGTGTTCACCGCGGCCCTCAGGGCAGAGAGTATCGCCGCCTTGGCCTGCGTGGACTACGTGGCCGTGAACCGCTGGCCCACCGCCGTGGAGGCCATCGACCTGCTGCAGCCCGACGTGTACGTCAAAGGTTCAGAATATCAAGATGTTGGCAACGATCCCACGGGCAGGATCGTGGATGAGGCCGCCGCCGTGGCCCGGCATGGCGGGCAGATCCGCTTCACCGACGACGTGGTCTTCAGCTCCTCCACCCTGCTGAACGATTTTTTCTCTCCTTTTCCCGAGCCGGTGCGGCAATACGTGCGCGAGGTGTCGCGCCGGTACGGGGCCCATGGCCTCCTGGCCTGGTTGGATCGCGCGGCCCAACTGCGGGTGCTGGCGGTGGGGGAGGTCGTCCTGGACGAATATGTCCTGTGCGATACCCTGGGCAAGTCCGGCAAGGAGCCCATCCTGGCGGCGCGGCAGGTGGAGTCGGAGTTGCACGCCGGCGGGGTGCTGGCCATCGCCAACCACCTGGCCGCCTTCACGCCGCAGGTGTCCGTGATAAGCACCCTGGGCCGGGAGGCGACGCAGGAATCCTTTGTCCGCCAGCACCTGCGGCCGGGGGTGACCCCGCACCTGCTGCGTCATGCCGGCCCCACCATCGTCAAACGACGCTACGTGGAGCGCTACCCGTTCCAGAAATTGTTCGAAGTCTATCAGATGCACGCCGGGGAGCAGCCGGCGGCGGACCGGGACGCCGTGCATCAGGCCCTGGCAGACGCCCTGCCCGGGGCGGATCTGGTACTGGTGGCGGACTATGGTCACGGGCTGCTGGACGAGGCCGCCGTGGCCCTGGTGTGCGAGGAGGCTTCGTGTCTGGCCGTCAACGTCCAGCTCAATGCGGGCAATTTCGGCTTCAACACCATCGCCAAATATCCGCGGGCGGATTTTCTGTGCATCTCAGAAAACGAGCTGCGGCTGGCCCTGCGCAGCCAGGAGGGCGACCTGCGTACCCTGACGGAGCAGGCCTCCCGGCGGCAGCGCTGCCCCAGGCTGCTCGTCACCCGGGGCAAGCAGGGGTGCCTGTGTTTTGATGCGGCCGAGGGCTTTTTTGAAATCCCCGCCTTCACCGGCAGGGTGGTGGATCGCGTGGGCTCCGGCGACACGGTGCTGGCCGTGGCCTCCCTGTGTGTATCCCAGGGGGCGCCCATGGAAGTAGCTGGATTCCTGGGCAATGTGGCCGGGGCCATGGCCGTGGGCACCGTGGGCAACCGCACGCCCCTGGACGGCGTGGCCCTGCGCAAGCACGTGATTGCCTTGCTGAAATAGGATCATATGCGCATGTCCTCCATCATCAGCCCCGCCGACTACGGCCCCGTGGAGCTGGCCCACGCCTGCATGGCCCATTACCTGACGGATGTCCTCAAAGCGCAGGGCTCCAGGTCGCACGGAGAGGGAGCATGAGCCGGGACGACCACCGCATCGACGGCCACAAGCTGCATCTGCATCCCGAGCGAGTAGCCGCCTGGCGCGCCGCCGGGGACGACTGGAGCCTCCTGCGACGGATCTATCCAATCTATCTGGAGATTTCCCCCATTGGCGCCTGCAATCATCGCTGCGTGTTCTGCGCCCTGGACTACATGGGCTACGCGCCCCACGCCCTGCCCGTGCCCCTCATGCGGGATCGTCTGGCGGAGATGGGCGCGGCCGGCGTCAAGAGCATCATGTTCGCCGGCGAGGGGGAACCCCTCCTGCACAAGGGCATCCATGCCCTGGCCGACGCTGCCGTGACCGCGGGGATGGACATCGCCTTCACCACCAACGGCGTGTTTCTGGAAGAAGCTTTTTGTGAACAGACCCTGCCGCGCACGACCTGGGTCAAGGTCAGTTGCAACGCCGGCACGGCCGAGACCTACGCCCGGCTTCACGGCGCTTCTCCCCGGGATTTCCATCGCGTGCTGACCAACTGCGCCCGGGCGGTGCGCTGGCGGGAGCAGGTCAGGAGTGGCCAGGCCCCGCCATGCACCATCGGCCTGCAATTGCTCCTGCTGCCGGAAAACGCCGCGGAAGCGCCGGAGCTGGCCCGGCGGTGCCGTGACGAGCTGGGGGTGGATTATCTGGTCATCAAACCCTATTCCCAGCATCCCGCCAGCCATACCACCCGCTACGCCGGGCTGGACTATGCCGATCTGGAGCCCCTGGAAGAGGCCCTGGCAGCGCTGGAGGGGCCTGGGTTCCGCATCATCTTCCGCGCCGCGGCCATGGCCCGTCATGCCCGGCCCAAGACCTACGGCGTCTGCCAGGCCACGCCATTTTTCTGGGCGTATGTGACGGCCGCCGGCGAGGTCTGCACCTGTAGCGCCCACCTGGGCGATGCGCGGTTTCACATCGGCAGTCTGCACGAGCAGGGGTTTCGGGAGATCTGGGAGGGCCCCCGCCGCCGCGAGAACTGGCGGCTGCTGGCAGGACTGGCCGGACTGGCCGGACTGGCCGGCGAGGCTCCGGAAGGCGCCAGCCGCGTCAACTGCCGCATCTACTGCCGCAACAACTGCCGCATGGACGCCGTGAACCAGTACCTGTGGGAGCTGCGTCACCCCGCGCCCCATGTCAACTTCATCTGAGATTTCGTGGGAGGATGCGCCCCATGTCCGTCCCCTGTCCCCCTGGCCAGCCCGGCCGTTTCGCCTGGCTTGACGACGCCCGCCGCCGGCAGGTGGACGATCTCCTGGCCCGGCCCATGCCCCGCGGCCGGGGCCGCCTGCGTCACCGCACCCGGCCGCCGCACCTGGACTCCGCCATGGTGGACGGCCGACGGCATCTGGTGTTCGTCTGTTATTACGCCTACCCCAGCACCATCAAAAAAAGCGTGGTCCTGCGGAACACGGGCCGCTACCACACCACCCTGCTGGCCTGCTGCGTCCGAGAAGACCTGGAGGCCGAGGCCTGGTTCGACGCCGTGTACGAGGTGGAGCACTACGCCGAACTGCTGGAGCTGCTGGCCCATGCGCGGCCGGCGTCGGTGACGGCCTGCATCCAGCCGGCCCTGCTGGGGGCTGTGGTGCTGGAGGCCGTGCCCCCTGGCACGCGGGTGGTGGTGGATATCACCGACTCAAATTATTACATGCGCCAGGATCCGCAGCATCCGGACTCCCTGCTGGAGCGCGCGGTGCTGGCCCGGGCCCAGGCCTGGGTGCACAAGATGCCCCCGGCCGCCGTGGCGGCCCTCCGGCAGGCCTGGGCACTGCCGGCCCCGGTGGCGGTGCCCGATGTCCTGGCTCACAGCCTGCCCATGCGGCCGCTGTTTCAGGACGTCCCGCCGCCCCCCGCGCCGCCGCATGCCCCCTGGCGACTGGTGTACGCCGGCGGCATCATGCCCTGGCGGGCGGCCCTGCGCGACGGGCACGAACACATGCTCATGGACCCCATCGTCGAAGCCACGGCCGC
>JAIWOE010000138.1 GCA_020217165.1 Desulfovibrio sp.
AGCTTGAAGAAGTCCGTCAGGGAGTAGAAGCCCAGGAAGCCCAACAGGATGACATACACGCCGGAGATGAACACTTCCGAGAGCAGGGGGTCATAATCGTACAGGGTGCGGTTTATTTCCCCGCCCACAAGCACGCCCAGGATGGAGCCTACCAGGAACGCCACGGCCAACGGCACATTCACGTTGCCCAGCTTCTTGTGCACCACGGTGCCCATGATGGCCTTGGCGAAGATGTGGAACAGGTCCGTGCCCACGGCCAGGATGCCCTTGATGCCTGCGCTCATGAGGGCCGGCGTGATGATGAAGCCACCGCCGGCGCCGATGCAGCCGGTGATGAGGCCGGCGCACAAACCGATGGCAATGGTGACCAGGAAAATCTTCAGTTCATAAAAGGCCGGGCTGTACGCCGTTTTTTCCCCGAGCATTCTGGGCAGGGTGTCATCCCCGGCAAAGCACATGCCATAGATGACCATGGGGATGATGGTGAGCACGGCAACAAGCAGCATCCGCTTTTTGCTGCGCAGAATATTCATGCTGGTTTCGTACTCCCAGCGGGCGTGGCGCATGGTGCCCGCCATGAGCATATCGTACAATTGCCGCATTGCGTTCATGTGTTTTTCGCTCCCTTTGTGAATTGTTTCACATGGCCTGTCAAAAACGTTATTTCACATTGTCGCTGTATGATCTCCCAGAGCATGCGGACTCTCCGCCGCGGACTCCTGGGAGGGGGTAGCCTTTTTGCCGTGATGGGAGGCGTCCTCCAGCCGCTCCACCAGATGGTCCACGTCCACGGGGTGCAAGAGGCAGTCAAACGCGCCCAGGGACGTGCATTCCGAAAGGGCACCCGCCTCCTGGGCGTCTGCCAGCAAAATCACTTCCACAGGGATGGCGCGGTGCATGATCTGGCGCAGGGTTTCCAGACATTGGTCCGGATTGCCTGCGGCGTTGAGCACCACCACGTCCACTCCTGCAGTGCTTGCGGTGCCTGGTGCGCCCGGGGCCGGCTCGGTCAGGGCCTGCAGGATGCGGTCGCAGGAGACCACGCCCTGCACCGCCACCCTGCGCGGGGTCAGCCGGCGGGCAAGCTGTTCCAAAAACGGGGGATCCTCCCCGGCCACCAGGGCCCGCACCGTGGCGGCAGGGCCTTCGGCCGGGGCGGCGGGGAGCATGGTGGGGGCCATCACGGCGTCCACGGTGTCAAAGTCGCCGCTTTCGGCATACGCCACGGCCACCATGGCATCTTCGATGCGCGCCCGGGCTGCGCGGCGAATGGCCAGCACCAGCTCGTCCAGATCCAGGGAGGGCTGCTCGGCGGGCGGCGCGTCGTCGCCCAGGATGGGCCCGGACGTGGGGCCGGCCTTGGCCAGGGTGTAAAATGCGCCGAGCTTGATGGCCTCCCGCTTGACTTCCGGGGCCTCGGCGGGAAACAGGGCGATGATGCGGACTTCCGGATAGGTGGTGCGCAGCTTGTGCAACATGGCCAGGCCGTCCGCCCCCAGTTCGTTTTGCAATTCCAGGTCCAGGATGAGCACGTCCGGCAGGCGCTCCTGCTGCACGTCCAGGCTTTCCTGCGCGGCGTCGCTCAGGAGCACCAGGTCCTTGAGGAGCCGGTCGGCCTTGAGCCGCGCAATGAGCGTGGCGGCAAGGTCGCTGTCCCCAAGGAGCATGAGCAGGGAGAGGGTGGGCATGGCGGTTCCTTTGGTGCCGGACAGTGTGCGATGCGTCGCGACTTGCGTCGCCTGTTACGTCGCCTCGTTGGTGGCGCAGGCCGCATGGAGCTTGCGCAACAGTTCCTGCAGGTCAAAGGGCACCTGGATGTCATCGAAGGCGCCGTGTTTACGGGCTGCCAGGGACAACTTGAAGTGCGCCTCCGGCGCCATGGCGATGATGGGTGTGTTGGGGGATACGGCGTGAATGCGGTCCATCATGGCCAGTCCTTCCTCGCCCAGGTCTCCCAGGCCCAACAATGCCACGTCCACATGATCCTCAAAGGAGGTTTCCACGTCCCAGTCGGCGGCGTGGACAATGTATCCCTCTTTGCGCAGCCGAAGTTGCAGGTATTCCCGAAGTCCGGGATTCGCCTCCACCAACAGCACCCGTTTGGCCAACACGCCCATGGCAGCCCCGTCACACGGCCACGTGCCCGTACCAGGCGTGGGAAGGCTTGAGGTGCATATCCTGCAGAAGTGCCCCCAGGGTGCGCCGGGCGCGGGAGTCGCGCTGCACGGCGCCCAGGATGTCGCGTTCCGCCACGGCATGTTCGCCGCGTTCCGCAAAAGCCACCGCGGCGTAGGTGTCTTCCAGCCCGCCGTGCAGGGTCTGCCCGGGAGCCTTGGCGCCGCCCAGCAGGGACTTGAGGGATTGCAACAGATTGAACATGGCGACCTCCTTGCGACTTCTTTCACATGCGGTGCATTCGTGCGCCGCACATGACAAGGAGTTAACAAGAGGCGTGCCAAGATGCTCGGGACGTGGAATCTCGGGAGGTTGGGGAATTCCCGTCAAACTGGTGTGTTTCAGGCAGAGACGGAATGAAACAAATTGATAAAAAAAGTACAAAACAGAATGAAACAATAAGAAACGTAAATCACGTCCTCGCCAGCAAGGTTCGCCGGTCTTCCGTCCCGGGGCCCAGCTCCCCACGGCCATACGCCCGGGCGGCTTCATCCGCCATGGCAATGACGGAATCAATAACCTTGATGCGTTTCCACTGCAGGTAATCGTAAAATTCCTCTTCGATGCCGCCGCACAGCACCACATCCACTTCTTCCTTCAGAATCAGCTGGCACAGGTCTTCCGCCGAGGCCTGGGGCAGCACAATGATGGTGCTGGAGAGGATGCGATCCGGCGTGGCCTCGTCCAGTTCGCCGATCCACACTTCCGTGGCCAGGTCGAATCGGGGGGCCACTTCCAGGCCAAGCAGGGGGATGAGCAGACGCGGCATGGGGGAACCTCGGTGCGCAGGAAGGATGCGCGGTCAGGGCTGGCTAGGTATCCAGCCCGTATTGCTTCATTTTGCGCCACAGGGTGGATCGGCCCCAGCCCAGCAGGTCCGCCGCCTTGCCGCGCCGGCCCCTGGCCTGGGCCAGGGCCTGGAGAATCATGCGTTTTTCGGTATCGGACCAGGCGTCGCCGTCGTGCACTGCGGCATTGTCCCTCGCCGCGGCCTGGCTCGCGGATGCGGCAGGCGCCTCCAGTCGTCGGAAGGCCACGGGCACAATGTCCGACTGTTCCAGCAGGTAGGAGGGCAGGTGGGCCATTTCTATGCGGCTGCCGTTGCAGACATTGACGGCATATTCCACAATGTTGCGCAGTTCTCTCACATTGCCGGGATAGGCATAGTGCAGCAGAATGTCCCGTGCTTCGTCGCTGAAGGCCTGCACATGTTTCTTGAATTCCTCGTTGATGCGGCGAAGGAAATGGTCCAGCAGCAGATCCACATCCTCTTCGCGATCACGCAGGGCCGGGATGTGCAGACGCACCACATTGAGGCGGAAAAACAGGTCCTGCCGGAAGGTGCCGGCCCGGACCATCTCTTCCAGATTGCGATGGGTGGCCGCGATGAGGCGCACATTCACCGGCACGGGCATGCTTCCGCCCAGGGGGGAAATGACGCGATCATCCAGAAACGTCAGCAATTTCACCTGTAGGGTCAGGGGCAGGTCGCCAATTTCCGTGAGAAACAGCGTGCCGTTGTGGGCCAGCTGGAATCGCCCGGGCTTGTTTTCCGTGGCTCCGGTAAAGGCGCCCTTGCGGTGGCCGAAGAGTTCGGATTCCAGCAGCGATTCTGGCAGCGCCCCGCAATTCACCTTGACGAAGGGCCCCTTGGCCCGCGGGGAGGCCTGGTGGATGGCCTCGGCCAGCAAGTCCTTGCCCGTGCCGGTTTCGCCGGTCACCAGCACCGAGGAATCCGAGGACGCGATGGAGGGCACCAGCTGAAACAGCCGTTCCATTTGCGGCGAGCGGCCCACGATGCGGCCGAAGGTGAAGCCGGTTTGCTGCCGGTTGGCCATCTCCGAGAGGGGACGCAGGTCCTCGATGCATTCGATGTACCCGGCCAGACGACCGCGGGCGGTGACGGCCGGGGACTGGGTGGCTCGCACGGGAATGCGTTGGCGCAGTTTGTTGATGATGTCTGCCTCGTGGACCACGGCGCGGTCCTCGGCATCCATGGTATCTAGGGGGCAGCCGCGCACGCACAGGCTGGAACGCAGCACGTGGCGGCAGGGCAGGCCCTGGGCGTCTTCCTGGGTAAAGCCGGTCAGGGCCTGGGCCGGGCGGTTGAGCAGCAGCACCCGTTTGTCCTTGGAGAGGAGCACCACCGGCAGGGGGATGTTGTTGAGCAGGGGCAGCAATTCCACCGGGGAGTCAAAAAGATGCTCCACCAGGGGCAGGGGGACGGCGGCGGACGATGCGGGAGGGGAGTCGGCCATGCGGATGCTGGGTCGGGCGCCGGCGGAGGCAGGGCGCGCCTGGTTGGAGCCATGCCGCCGGCGGATGCCGCAGCAGGGCGCATCGTCCCACCTTCTGCCGAAGGTGTCCAGTCCCAAAGGCGGCACCGGCCGCGGCCCGCCGGAGCAGAAACCTCGGGCCGTGGGGTTGGCATGTATATATAAGCTGTTTGGATGCTGCAACAGAAATCGGGGGCGCGGCGTCCCCCGAGATCACGCCAACGAATGGCAGGTGCTAGTGATGGTGGTGGTCCTGATATTCCTTGGCCAGGTTGTCGCCAAACTTCTTGATGTTCCACACGGCGAGCAGGGAACAGCCGAGCCCAAGCAAGACGTAGAAGGTGGCCATGAGAGACTCCTTTGCGAGGATGTTTGCATCCCTCCTACCGTATTTCAGGATCAGGCGCAAGTTCCATTGTGCACAAGCCCGGCAGCAGGACGTGACGCCGGGGCAAGGGCCCGCCGCGCCTGTGCCACGAAGGCCGTGAGCCGCGCCCAGTCCTTGCGGCCGGCGGCATCCTCCAGGCCGGTGTGGGCATCCACCCCTGCAGGGTGCACGGCGGCCACGGCTGCGGCCACGTTGTCTGGCGTCAATCCTCCGGCCAGCACCACCGGCCGGGGGGATCGCTGCACCAGGCTGCGGCTGACGGCCCAGTCGTGCACGCGGCCGGTGGCGCCCATGGCCCCGCTGGCGGCGTCATAGGTGTCCGTCAAAAAGGCATCCGCCCAGGGGGCGTGGCGCTGCATCTCCTCACCCAGGAGGCAGGGGTCCCCGAGGCCCACGATCAGGGACTTCATCAGCAACACGTCGGGGAGCATGGCGCGCAGGCGCAGGCCGGCCTCAGGGTCCAGGGGGCCGTGCAGTTGCAAGACCTGGGCGCCCACGGCGAGGCACAGGGCGGCGGCGCTGGCGGCGTCGTCCTCATAGGTGATGACGGCAAAGACCAGCCGTGGATTGCGACTTCGGGCCCTGGCCACCAGGGTGGCGGCGTCGGATTCGGAAAGGTCCGGGGTGTGGTGGTTCAGGCGCAGGGGGAGGCCCACCACATCCACCCCGGCGGCAAAGCAGCGCAGGGCTTCATCCAGGTCGAACACGCCGGCGGCCTGCACAAAGGCCTGGGGCAGGCTAGGTGGAATCATGGTCCAGCAGCTCCCGCAGCAGGGCAGGGGGGCAGTCGGCCCGGGGGCCGGCGTACTGCACGCGGCCTTGGCGCAGAACGAGCACATTGCCGAAGAAGGATGGACAGTCTTCAGGATGATGGGTGACCATCACCAGGCACGGCCCGGCGGCTGCGGCCAGGGCCAGGGTGTCCAGGAAGTGTTGCCGGGCGGCGGGGTCCAGGCCGGCACAGGGTTCATCCAACAGCAAGAGGGGCGGACAGGCCACCAGGGCCCGCGCCAGAAACACCCGTCGGGCCTGCCCCGTGGACAGGGTGGACAGGCGACGCTCGGCCAGGCCCCCCAGGCCCAGGTACTCCAGCCAGTGCAGGGCGATGCGACGCTGGGCGGGGGTGGGGGCATCCCAGAGGCCGATGGAGCCGAAAAAGCCGGCCACCACCACGTCTGCGGCGGTGTCATCATATGTATAGGTGGCTTGCAGGGCCGGGGAGACCAGGGGGGCGGCGCGGCGGCGCTCCAGGGTCATGGGGGCGTCGGCCATGCGGATGCTGCCGCCCAGGGCCGGAGGCAGCTCCCCCTGAATGAGGCGCATGAGGGTGGATTTACCGGCGCCGTTGGGGCCGAGCACGGCCCAGTGATCCGTGGAAGGCTGGCCATCCCCGGGCAGACGGGGGTGATGAATGGTCCAGGAGACGTCGTGCAGCACGTGGGCGCGGTCCACGTAGACGTCGGCATGGGCGATGTCCAGCAGGGGCTCGTCTCCTGGGGTGCGGGGGGCCATGGCCCGGTGCAGCAGGGTGCAGGCCGCGGGCGCCAGGGGTTCCGCCGCCGCCGGGGCAGCCTCCCCCCCAAGATCCACGGCACTCATGGTGGATTGTTCCACCAGGCGGCCGCCTTCCAGCCGCAGGGCGTGGGTCAGGCCGCGGGGCAGCTCCTCCAGGCGGTGGGCGGCCATGACGAGACTCAAGCCGTCGTCCCGGGCCATGAGCTGTTCCAGGACGGCGGTGATGCGACGGCGGGAGGGCACGTCCAGCCCTTCCAGGCCCTCATCCAGCAGGAGCAGGGCCGGACGCCGGGTGAGGGGCGCCAGGGCCCGCACCAACAGCAACAGCCGCAGCTCCCCCTGGGAAAAGGTAGACAAGGGCCGCTCCGCCAGCCCGGCGGCGTTGCACAGGGCCAGCACCTCGTCCAGCCGGGCGGACTCCGCCGGGGTGAGGGACCGGTTGCACAGAAAGGCGTCGTCAAAACCGGAGGCGGCCACCTCCCGCCCCCGGATGCGCCAGCCCTGGCGCTGGTAGCGCTCCTGCAAGGCCGGCGAGACCAGGCCCATGCGCGTGCGCAGGCCGATGGGCGAGGGGTCCGGAACGCCCTCGAACCCGTAGCAGCGTGCCTGGCGGTCCAGGGGCCAGAGTTCGCCCCGCAACAGCTGCAGCAGGGTGGACTTGCCGGCGCCGTTTTCGCCCAGCAGCAGCCAGTGCTGGCCGGAATGCAGCTCCCAGCAGAGGTCCTGCAGCACCAGCACACCGCCACGCAGCACCGAGGCGTGGTCCAGGCGAAGGAGGGGAAGAGGGGATGCTGGCATGCGATGCTTCCGGGCAACTCTCACGGCAATGCGCACAGCGGGCGCACGACAGGCACAGCCCGCGCCGAACACGGGAGGTCCTGGCACAGGCTGCAGGTGCATCACCCCTGCTGGCGTTTGTGTTTCTTTTCCTCGGCGTAGCGGGCGCGGCGGGCGGCGGCGACCTCAAAGCGCTGGCGCTCCTCCTCGGTCTCCAGAAGCAGCGGGGGCACGGGGATGGGGTGGCCGTCGCGGTCCAGGGCCACGTAGGTCAGCATGGCCTGGGCGCAATGCTGGGTGCGGCCGGTGATGAGGTCTTCCCCGATGACGGACACGGAGACGTCCATGGAGGTGCGGCCGGCGTATTCCAGCCGGGCGGTGAAGATGGCCAGATCCCCCACGCGCACGGGCCTGAGGAAGTCCACGCGATCAATGGACGCCGTCACCACGTTGGTGCGGGCATGGCGCATGGCCGCCACGCCGCCGGTGGTGTCGATGTGTTTGAGGATGACGCCGCCGTGGACGCTGCCGTAGGGGTTGGCGTCCTCGGGGAGCATTTGGTGGCTCATGACCACAATGGAATCGGCAATGCGTTTGCCGGGATGGTGCTGGCTCATGGGGTGCACACTGGCTGGCGTTGCTTGGCGGCGTGATAGTCGTGGAGGTTGTAGACGTTGTCTATGCCCATGTACATGCTCAGGGTTTTGACGGGCGTCTGGAGCAGGTCCACATAAATCAGGCCGTCGAGACAGTTGTTGAAGTCCGGGTCCACGTTGAAGGAAAGGATCTTGCCGCCCAGCTTGAGGTACTGCTTGAGCAGCACGGGAATTCCCTTGGCCTCGGGCTCGATGTCCGAAACCACCTCGGCCACATCTTCCATGTTGGAAAGCACGGCGCGAAACTCGCGCACCTCGTGCAGCTTCATGCAGCGCAGCCGAGGCGGGCGCCTGGGTTTGACCAGCTTGGAGAGATCGGAAAGGGAGTTGTTCTCCCGCAAAAACCGTACGATCATCTCACGGGACATCATGGTGTATTCATTGGAGATGGATACCGGCCCAAAGAGCACCTTGTAGTCCGGGTGCAGGAGCACGTAATTGGAGATGCCCTTCCAGAGCAGGGGCAGGGCCACGATGCTTTTCTGGTATTCCGGCCGCACAAAGGAGCGGCCCATTTCCAGGGCCGGGCCCATGCGCTCGAAGAGCTGCGGCTTAAAGGAAAACAGGGAGGAGGTGTACAGGCCCTCGATGCCGTGTTCTTCAATGATTTTGGCGGATTTTCCCACGCGATACGCCCCCACTACCTCGCTGGTTTCCGGATTCCAGATGAAGAGGTGGGCGTAATATTGGTCGTAGCGGTCCAGGTCGATGGACTTGCCTGTCCCCTCGCCTACCATGCGGAAGGTCACCTCCCGCAGGCGGCCGATTTCCTGAAGGATGGCAGGGATTTCCTGGGCAGAGGCCACGTAGGCCTTGAACTTGCCGCTTTCCGCCAGCAGGTTTTCCGGAGGCAGGCGGGCCACTTCCGCAGCCAGCACGGCGGGATCCTGGCTTTGCTCGATGGGGGCCGTGGATTTTGCCGCGCTGGAAGGGGCCGGCAGGACCTTTTTCTTGAGCAGGGAAAGCAGCCGGAATCGCGGCCTGCCGCCGGGGGAATCCGGTCGCTTGTCCAGCATGTAGGTGCGCAGGCGCAGGTAAGCCAGGAGTTCCTGCTCGTTTTCGTAGCGCTTGAGTTTTTTGGATGGAATGAGACTGCCCACCTGCACCTGGAAGCTCTGGTGCTGGCGGCGCACCAGCTCCCGCGGCAGCAGCAGGGTGCGCAGTCGGGGGTGGATGAGCCCCGCGGCGTTGAACAGCGGCCCGTTGTTGCCAGGGAAAAAGATGGGCAGCACCGACGCGCCGGTCTTCTGGATGATGCGCGCCACGGTGGGATTCCAGGGCGGGTCCATCACCCGCCGGCGGTGCAGGTCAAAGCTGGAGACCTCGCCCGCCGGGAAGATGGCCAGCATGTGCCCGTCGCGCAGGGTGCGGATGCACTGCTTGAGGGGCTGGATGTTCTTTTTGAGGGACTCGTTGCGGCCAAAGTTGTCCACAAAAATGACCTTGTCCGCCAGGTCCGGAATGTAGCTCAGCAGGTACGTGCCCATGACCTGCACATCCTCGCGGATGCTCATGAGCAGGGCGCCGAGGATGATGCCCTCGATGCCGCCGTAGGGGTGGTTGGCCACCACCACCACCGGCCCCGTGGCAGGGATGCGGGCGCGGGCTTCATCCGTGATGTTGATGGTCAGGCCCATGGCCGTGAGCACCCGGGCCCAGAAATTCGGGCCGGGAGTCTCGGTGGCGCGGGCATAAATGTCGTTGACGTCGGAAAGCCGCGTCACGCGCTCCAGAAGCGGGCCGACAAGATTCAGCGTGGCATGCGCGAAGGGCTTGTCCGGGCTGGCTTCGAGGGTAAAAGGACCTCGTTTCCTCATGGGGAGACGGCTGCTCCTTGACGGGGGAATGATGGTGGGGTTCCGATGCCGGTGCCTGTGGGGCTGGCCATGGACGCCCGCCTGATCGAAAGGCGTCCGGAACTCGACACGAGTACACCAACAGCCCCCACTTGCGCAAGGCCGGGCGCGGGTCTACAGGGGTAGGCGGCGTCGGCCGTCGGTGTCGGCGCTGCCGGCAGGCGCTGGCACGGTCCAGGCTTCCACCCCATGCTCGCGGGCGTAGGCCACCAGGGTGTCAAAGGCAAAGGCCACCTGATTGGGGGCGTGGGCATCGGAGGCCGGGCAGCAGGCCAGACCGCGTTCCAGGGCCCAGCCCAGCACCGTGGGGCCAGGATAGATCTCCCGGCAAGGTTTGCGCAGCCCGGCGGTGGAAATCTCCAGGAGCATGCCGGCCTGGGCCA
>JAIWOE010000139.1 GCA_020217165.1 Desulfovibrio sp.
CCTGGGCCACGTGCGGATGCTGGAGGAACGCGGCTTTTACGAGACGAAAATCTCCCTCAAGTCCTCCAGTGTGCAGCATACCATCGAGGCGTACATGCTCCTGGCCAGCCAGTGCGACTATCCCCTGCACATCGGCGTCACCGAAGCCGGCACCCTGGTGCGCGGCTCGGTCAAGTCGTCCGTGGGGCTGGGGGTGTTGCTGTGGCACGGCATCGGGGACACCCTGCGTGTCTCCCTGACCCATGATCCCGTGGCCGAACCCGGCGTGGCCTGGGAGATTCTGCGCGCCCTGGGCCTGGGCGCCCGCGGGCCGGAGCTGGTGAGCTGCCCCACCTGCGGGCGTACGGAAATCGGACTCATCCCCCTGGCTGAGGCCGTGGAGGCCCGCCTGCGGGAAGTGGAAGCGCCCATCACCGTGGCCGTGATGGGGTGCGTGGTGAACGGCCCCGGGGAGGCCCGGGAGGCGGATATTGGCCTGGCCGGCGGGCGGGACAAGGGAGTCATCTTCCGCAAGGGCAAGGTGGTGCGCGCCGTCCGCGGCGGCGACAACCTCCTGCCGGCATTCCTGGAAGAACTGGACGCTCTGCTCGAAGAACGCCGGCACACCCTGTAACCCAGTGTCTTGGAAGTGCATCATGAAAATGACCGCCCTGTACGTCCCCACCCTCAAGGAAGCCCCCGGCGACGCCGAAGTCGTCAGTCATAAACTGCTGGTTCGCGCGGGCTTCATCCGCAAGCTCACCTCGGGGATTTACGTCTACCTGCCCATGGCCTGGCGCGCCCTGAACAAGATCAGCACTGTGGTTCGCGAAGAGATGACCCGCGCCGGCGCCCAGGAAATCCTCATGCCCACGGTCCAGCCCGGGGACCTCTGGAAGGAAACCGGCCGCTGGGAATTCTATGGCAAGGAGCTGCTGCGCTTCAAGGATCGTCACGACCGGGACTATTGCCTGGGTCCCACGCATGAGGAAGTGGTGACCGATCTGGTGCGCGGGGAGGTCAAAAGCTACCGCCAACTGCCCCTGAACCTGTTCCAGATCCAGACCAAGTTCCGGGACGAGATTCGCCCCCGCTTTGGCCTCATGCGCGGCCGGGAATTCATCATGAAGGATGCCTATTCCTTTGACATGAATGAAGAAGGGGCAGACAAGAGCTACTGGGCCATGCACGGGGCCTACACGCGCATCTTTTCCCGCCTGGGCCTCACCTTCCGCGCCGTGGAGGCGGACACGGGGTCCATCGGCGGCAATTTCTCCCATGAATTCATGGTGCTGGCAGAAACCGGGGAAGACACCATCGCCTTTTGCGACCAGTGCGACTGGGCCGCCAACCTGGAAAAAGCCCAGGTGAAGGCCGCCCCTGCCATCCCCGCCCCGCCGGACACTGCCCCTGCGGAAGTCGTCGCCACACCGGGGGCGCACACCGTGGAGGAAGTGGCCGCCTTCCTGAAGGTGTCGCCCGCGGCCATCGTCAAAACCCTGCTGTTCGACGCCGACGGCGAGATCGTCGCCGCCCTGGTCCGCGGGGACCGGGAGCTCAATGAAATCAAGCTCAAGAATCATCTGAACGTCGCCACCCTGGCCCTGGCCCTGCCCGAGGTGGTGGCCGCCGTCACCGGTGCGCCCGTGGGGTTTGCCGGTCCCGTGGGACTCAAGGTGGGCAGAATCATCATCGACCAGGAACTGCAGGGCGCCACCGGCTGCATTGTGGGCGCCAACCAGGCCGATGCCCACCTGCTGCACGTGGACCTGGCCCGGGACCTGGATCCGGCCATGGTGGCCCATGCCGACCTGCGCATGATCACCGCCGAGGATCCCTGTCCTGCCTGCGGCGGCGCGGTTCGCCTGGCCAAGGGCATTGAGGTGGGCCACGTCTTCAAGCTCGGCCTCAAATACTCCGAGGCCATGGACGCCAAGTTCCTGGACGAGCAGGGCAAGGAGCGGCACATGATCATGGGCTGTTACGGCATTGGCGTGTCGCGCATCCTGGCCGCCTGTATCGAGCAGAACCACGACGCCGATGGCATCACTTTCCCGCCGCCGGTGTCGCCCTTTGAGGTCGCCGTGCTCTCTCTGGCCGGGAACGACGAAGCCGTGGCCGCCAAGGCCCAAGAATTGTATGAACTCCTGTGCAACAATCGCATTGATGCCCTGTTGGACGACCGTGCCGAACGCCCCGGCGTGAAGTTCAAGGATGCGGACTTGATCGGCATCCCCATGCAGCTGGTGGTGGGCGGCAAGGCCCTGGCCCGGGGCGTGGTGGAAGCGAAAAACCGCCGCACCGGCGAAAAGACTGAGTTGCCCGTGGAGAACTTCCTCCATGCCTTCTCCGTCTGGCGCCAGGGCGTGATGGACTGCTGGACGTGCTAGCGGGACGCCTCAGAAGGCCTTTTCCATGAAAGTCTTTTCCGTCCGGGAGCTGACCACCACCTTGACCGTTCTGCTGGAACGGGAATTCCCGTTCTGCTGGGTGCGCGGGCAGGTGAGCACCCTGTCCCGGCCGTCCTCGGGGCATGTGTATTTTACCCTCAAGGACGAGGAAGCCGCCCTCAATGTGGTCTGGTTCAAGCACGCCCAGCGCCGCAACGAGGGCGGGGTGGACCCCCTCACCGGCGAATGGAAGGAAGCCTCCGGCCAGGATCTGGCCCGCATGCTGGAGACCGGCATGGAGGTTATCTGCGGTGGCGGCCTCACGGTTTACGGCCCACGCGGGCAGCATCAGCTGGTGGCAGAATTCGTGGAGGATGTGGGCCTGGGGCGGCTGCACCTGGAGTTCGAGGCCCTCAAGCGTCGCTTTGCCGGGCTGGGGTGGTTCGCCCAGGAACGCAAGCGCCCCCTGCCAGCGGATCCGGCCCGGGTGGCGGTGATCACCTCGCCCACCGGCGCGGCCCTGCAGGATTTCCTGCGCCTGGCGCAATCTCGCGGCACCGGCGCCCGCATCCGCGTGCATTCCGTGCTGGTGCAGGGGGACCAGGCCCCGGGGCAGATTGCCCGGGCCATGCAGGAGGCGAACGCCGACAACTGGGCGCAGGTGATCGTACTCATCCGGGGGGGCGGCTCCCTGGAAGACCTGTGGGCCTTCAACACGGAAGCAGTGGCCGAAGCCGTGTTCCAGAGCCGGCTGCCCGTGCTGGCCGGCATTGGGCACGAGGTGGACACCACTCTGGCGGACATGATTGCCGACCTGCGCGCCGCCACCCCCAGCCACGCGGCCCAGCTGCTGTGGCCGGAACGCCGGGACCTGGTGCAAGGCATCGATCTGTTGGAAGCCGCCCTGCGTCGGGCCATGGATCGGACCCTGGACAGCGCCGTCCGGGAGTTCGCCGCCCTGGAAAGGCAGTTGACCTTGCTCTCCCCCCTGCAGCGCCTGGAGGCGCGGGGACAGGAGGTGGCGGCCCTGGCCGCGCGCCTGGGGCCGGCCGTACTGCGGCGGCTAGAGGCGGCACACCTTGGGCTGGAGGCCGTCGCCGGGGGCCTGGTCCAGGCCGGGGAGGGCGCCTTCACCCGTCAGGAACAAGCCTTGGCCAGGGTGGAACTGGCCCTCGAACATCTGAACCCCCACGCGCCCCTGGCCCGGGGCTACAGTCTGGCCACGGTACTACGTACGGGCCGATTCCTGCGCAGCATCCGGGACGTGCAGCCCGGCGATGCCCTCACGGTGCTCGTGGCCGATGGCATGGTGCAGACGCGTGTGGAATCAAGCGCCCCGGGACCATTGGGCGAAGGAGCCTCGTCATGACCCAGATCCCCCCCCGTGAGACGTTCGAAGCCCGGGCCGCCCGCCTCAAGGAGGTGGTGGCCGCCCTGGAAAAACCCGAGGTGCCCCTGGAAGAGGCCGTGGCCTTGTATAAGGAAGGTCTGGCCCTGGCCCGGGACTGCCGGCAGCAGCTGGAGCAGGCCCGGCACGACGTGGAGCTGCTGTCCCGCGAAAGGCAGCCGGAGGCGGATCAATGAACGCCACCACCACCCATCCCATGACCCCCGAAACCATGAAGGGCCTGCTGGCCCACCGCGCTGCCCAGGTGGAAGCCGCCCTGCGCACCTGCCTGCACCAGGCAGACATCCCCGCGCCCCTGCTGGAAGCCATGGAATACAGCCTGCACGCCGGGGGCAAGCGCCTGCGGCCCGTGCTGTGTCTCACGGCAGCCTCCCTCTTTGGCCTTTCGCCCGAGGCGGTTCTGCCCTTTGCCTGTGGTATTGAGTGCATCCACACCTATTCCCTCATCCATGACGATCTTCCGGCCATGGACAATGATGACCTGCGCCGCGGCAAGCCCACCAATCACAAGGTCTTTGGCGAGGCCACGGCCATCCTGGCTGGCGACGGCCTGCTCACCGAGGCCTTTCGCCTCATGGGACGCACCAGGGGCGTGGCGGCGGAGAACCTGCTCCAGGCCATATCCACCATGGCCACCGCCGCCGGTGCCGCGGGCATGGTGGGCGGCCAGACCCTGGACATGGCCTACGAACAGCGCACGGACATCACCTTGCCCCTGCTGCGGGACATGCATGCCCGCAAAACCGGAGCCCTCATCCGGGCCGCCTGCCATTGCGGGGCCATCCTGGCCGGCGCGCCGGAGGCGGATCAGCACCGCCTGGCCAGCTACGGCGCCGCCCTGGGGGTGGCGTTCCAAATCGCCGACGATGTGCTGGACGAAGTGGGGGACACTGCCGTCATGGGCAAGTCCGCAGGCAGTGACCGCCATCGTGGCAAGACCACCTATGTCTCCCTGGTGGGCCTTGCCCAGAGCCGGGATTTGGCCTGTCAGGCTGCGGATGAAGCCGCGGCGCATCTGCAATGCTACCAGGGCGAGGAGGCGGCCTTCCTCACGGCCTTGTGCCGTTATGTGGTGGACCGGGCCTGTTGACGGGCTGCGTTGCCCTGGCCAAACTTGAGGGCCAGGCTTGCAGGCATGACCTTGATTTTTTGTTTTACGTCGCGGCAGAAAGCGCGTAGGCAGGAGCCTTCTGAACCGCTCTTTTTAGTCAGTTGACTATGATCCCACCAGGGGCCAACCCGCACCATGACACCACTCTTGCCCGCCATCACCAAGCCCGCAGACCTCGCCCCCCTCGATATTCCCGCCCTGGCCGCCCTGGCCGCGGAACTCCGGCAGGTGATTATCGACACCGTCTCCAAAAACGGCGGCCACCTGGCCCCGTCCCTGGGCGTGGTGGAACTGAGTATCGCCCTGTGCAAGGTCTTTGATTTTTCCAAGGATAAACTCATTTGGGACGTGGGCCATCAGGCCTACGCCTACAAGCTCCTGACTGGGCGCCTCAAGGAATTCCATACCCTGCGTACCCTTGGGGGCCTTTCCGGCTTCCCCAAGCCCTGCGAAAGCCCCTACGACCATTTTGCCGTGGGCCATTCCTCCACATCCATCTCCGCCGGGCTGGGCATGGCCATGGCCAGGGACCTTGCGGGACGAACCAACAAAGTGGTGGCCGTCATCGGGGATGGTTCCATGACCGCGGGCCTGGCCTTCGAGGGCCTGAACCAGGCCGGGCACATGGACCGGGATCTCATTGTCATTCTTAATGACAATGAGATGAGCATCTCCCCCAACGTGGGCGCGCTCTCGTCCTTCCTGTCCCGCAAGATGAGCTCGCGGTTCATGCAGCAGTTCAAGAAATCCACGGAACAGCTCCTGCGGCAGGTGATGCCCGACTTCAGCCAGGATATCGTGGAATATCTGCGCCGCAGCGAGTCGTCCTTCCGCAGTTTCGTCACTCCGGGCATGCTCTTTGAGGCCCTGCATTTCGAATACCTCGGCCCCATCGACGGGCACGACCTCAGCGCCCTGGTGGACGTGCTGGAGCAAGTCAAGGAACTGGAAGGCCCCATTCTGGTCCACGTGCTCACCAAAAAGGGCAAGGGATATCTGCCTGCGGAGCAGAATCCCACATATTTTCACGGGGTGGGCTGCTTTGAGCCGGAAACCGGCGAGGCCCTCAAGCACGACGGCTGCGTGCTGCCCACCTACACGGAAGTGTTTGGGGAGACCCTGTGCAGCCTGGCTAGGCGCAATCCGAATATCATCACCATCACCGCCGCCATGCCCGAAGGCACGGGCCTGGCCTGCTTTGCCAGGCAGCACCCCGAACGCTTCGTGGATGTGGGGATTTGTGAACAGCACGCCGTCACCTTTGCCGCGGGCCTGGCTTCCCAGGGCTTCCGGCCGGTGGTGGCCATCTATTCCACCTTCCTGCAACGCTCCTACGACCAGGTGGTGCACGACGTCTGCCTGCAGAACCTGCCGGTGCTCTTCTGCCTGGACCGTGGCGGATTGGTGGGGGAGGATGGTCCCACGCACCACGGCGCCTTTGATCTCGCCTACCTGCGTCACATTCCCAATCTGGTGCTCATGGCCCCCAAGGACGAGCCCGAGCTGCAACGCATGCTGGCCACGGCCCTGGAACTGAGCGGCCCTGCCGCCATCCGCTATCCCCGCGGCGTGGGCCCCGGGGCGCCAGTGCTGGACGATTCGCGTCCCATTCCCCCCATCCCCCTGGGGCAGGGGGAACTGCTTCGCGATGGGGCGGACTGCGCGGATTGCTGCATCATCGCCCTGGGCAGCCGGGTCTATCCCGCCCTGGAGGCGGCGCAGCGGCTGGCCCAGGAAGGCATCGGCTGTGCGGTGCTTAACGCGCGCTTCGTCAAGCCCCTGCCCGAGACCATGCTGGTGGAGGCCGCCACGCGCTGGCCCCGGCTGCTCATCGTGGAGGAGGGCACCCGCCTGGGCGGCTTTTCCTCCGCCGTCCTGGAGTGTCTGGCGGACCGCGGCGTGCTCTGCCGCGCCGGCTCCCCCCGCATCAAGCGCCTGGGCCTGCCTGATCGTTTTATCGAACATGGCCCGCAAAAAGCCCTGCGGCAGCGCCTGGGCCTGGACAAGAACGGCATCGCCGCCGCCGTGCGCGCCCTGGTTCTGGAAACCCAGGAGCCCCAGGAACTCCAGGAAGGGCAGCACCTGGAAACGTAAGCTCGGAAGACTCCCCGGCAACCACCCAGCAACACGCAGCACGCAAAGCGCCCACTGTCACCGTTACCGGCGGCAGTGGGCGTATTGCGTATACGGATTGACGACGGCTACGGCATGATGGCCCGCAGGTACGGGATGCGGCGGATCACCAGGGCGATGCCCCAGGACACCAGGTAGATCAACACGGAGAGCAGCACCACCCCCAGCAGCTCCGGCACGCCCATGGCCGCCAGGTTGGGCACGGCTAGGGAAGGCAGCACGCTGCCGTCAAACACGTTACCGATGACCCCCGTGAAAAACTGGAGCACCAGGATGTGCACCAGATAGATGCCATAGGAGCAGGCGGAAAGGGACAGCAGCCACCTGGCCCAGAAGGGCGAAAACCGCCACGGCGCCTGCCGGAACAGCAGAAAACAGCTCACCCCCGTGGCAATGTGAAAAGGGGAGAAGTGCTGGAAGTAGATGTTGTCTTCCCGCAGGTCCACAAAGGTGTGCTCATACTGCAACCACACGGTTCCCACCACGCCCCCCACGAGGATAAGCAGTAGCAGCGGTGTAAGGCGTCGGGACGGCACGGGCCCGGAATACAGCAGCCACCCGAGCACCACATAGCCGAGGTAAATGGAAATAAAATCGTCGGAGAACTTGTGATACAGCGGCAGGCCCCAGGCGGCCAGGCTGGCAAAGTTGGCCACGTGCAGGGAAAAGATCACCCCCACCAGCCACCAACCCAGGCTGCGCTGCCGGGGGATGTCCAGGGCCCGCACAAACGGCAGCACTAGGTACACCCCCAGCAGCATGTACAGGTACCACAAGTGCCCTTCCATGGTGATGGTGGCTAGGCGCTTGAGGAAGGTGGGCACGAACACGGACGTGCCCTCGGTGAAGTGGTTGCGGACGTAATACAAAAACGACCATGCCACCAGGGGAATCGCCAGCTTGCCCAGCCGGTTGCGGTAGAACACCCCGGGCGTGGGCTCTTTGGCCGCGGCTCGTGGGGAAAGCATGAGTGCACCGGTGATCATGAGCAGCGACGGGATGTTTAAAAAGGCGATGGCCGTGATGATGGTGCCCGTGAACCAGCGATCGAGCCTGTCCGGGTAGGTCAGCAGCACGGCGGCGGCATGGGCGATGACGGCATAGTAAATGCTGATGCAACGTAGCACGTCCAGGCCATACTGGCGTTCGGGGGCGTTGGGGGTTGCACGGGCCACGGGGGAAGGCGAAACTGCACTGCTCATTGCGTCGTACTCTGGGCATCCTGTGCTAACCCAGGGATTCCGGGGCAATGGGTTGATGTTCTTCCAGGTCGTACATGCCGTGCACGGCAAAGGGCAATGAGTACTGGGGCACCTGGTTGAATCGGATGAAGCCGATGGACTTGCCCTCCGGCATGGCGGAAAGGGGCGGCATGCCCTGAGGCACGGGGAAGTTCATGGGGCTGGCGTTCACGCTGGCCATGCGGTCGGCATATCGTTCGGAAAAATACTGAATGATGGCGTCCACTTCCTCTCGGGTAAAGGCCTCCATCACCACCAGCTTGGTGCGCTCGGGGTCGGAGTACACGTCGGGGTGCATGGGGTCGCCCACCACGTCATCCCACTCGTAGCTGTCGCGTTCGGCCTCGTCCAGGTCCGGCTTGAAGAGGTGCACGTCCACATCGCGGCGGCCCTTGAAGCTCTTGATGACGGCGGTCATGACATAGCAGCGCGGAATGCGCGGGGGAATGGGCGGATCGTAGATGTTGATTTCCATGGCGGATGCTTCCTTTACGCTGGGCGTTTGGTTTCAGGTGCTGTACGTGATTTGCCGCCGGCTGGGAAGAGTAGCGGACCGGGAGACCTCGTGATATAGGCCCGGCATGGAGCAGCCCTTCGTCATATCCAGCGCTTTTACACCCCAGGGGGACCAGCCGGAGGCCATTGCCCAGCTGGTGGCCAACCTGGAGGCTGGCGTCAAGGATCAGGTCCTGCTGGGCGTCACCGGCTCGGGCAAAACCTTCACCATGGCCCAGACCGTGGCCCGGGTGAACCGGCCGACCCTGGTGTTGGCCCCCAACAAAACCCTGGCCGCCCAGTTGTACAACGAGTTCCGGTCCCTCTTTCCCAATAATGCGGTGGAGTATTTTGTCAGTTATTACGACTATTACCAGCCGGAAGCCTACATCCCGCAGTCGGATACGTACATCGAGAAGGACTCGTCCATCAATGATGAGATAGACAAGCTCCGCCACGCCGCCACCCACGCCTTGCTCACCCGGCGCGACGTGCTCATCGTGGCCTCGGTTTCCTGCATTTACGGCCTGGGCTCGCCGGAATATTACGCCCGCATGCTCATTCCCCTGGAAGAAGGCCAGCGCCTGCGCATGGATGACCTCATGGCCCGCCTGGTGGAGGTGCAGTACGAGCGCAACGACATCGACTTCCACCGCGGCGCCTTCCGCGTGCGCGGGGACGTGCTGGAAATCATCCCAGCCTACCACCATGAACGCGCCCTGCGCCTGGAATTTTTTGGCGACGAACTGGAAACCTTGAGCGAAGTGGACCCCCTCACCGGCGAGGTCCTGGGCCGTCTGCGCAAAACCGTGGTCTACCCTGCCAGTCACTACGTGTCGGACCGGGATAACCTCTCCCGCGCCGTGGGCGACATTCGCGTGGAACTGCAGGAGCGCCTGGCCGAGTTCCAGCGTCAGAACAAGCTGGTGGAGGCCCAGCGACTGGAGCAGCGGACCATGCTTGATCTTGAAATGATTGAAGAAATGGGCTATTGCAACGGCATTGAGAACTATTCCCGCCACCTGGACGGCCGGGCCCCGGGCACGCCGCCCTCCACCCTGCTGGATTATTTCCCCAAAGATTTCATCCTCTTCATCGATGAATCCCACATCGCCGTGTCTCAGGTGGCTGGCATGTTCAATGGTGACCGCTCCCGCAAGTCCACCCTGGTGGAGTTCGGCTTCCGCCTGCCCTCGGCCCTGGACAACCGGCCCCTGAGCTTCGAGGAGTTCCAGGCCCGTATCGGGCAGACCA
>JAIWOE010000140.1 GCA_020217165.1 Desulfovibrio sp.
GTTCGGCGACGACTATTACAACAAGCACTATTATGGCGCGCGACGCCTGCCGCAGGTGGAAGCCCTGGCCCTGACGGCCTCAGCCACGAACTGAGGCCTCTCTTTGGGCCAGTTCCGGACCAGCTCCGGGGGCCAGTTCCGGGGGCCAGTTCCGGGGGCCAGTTCCGGGCCAGTTCCGGGTATGATCTGAGACCAGATGCTGCCGTAACCCAAGGCGACAACGACACCGCTGCAGAATGGGAGGCCCCTCGAGGGGCCTCCCATATTTTATTGCCAAGGGTGGCTATCCTCGCTTCCGGTTGCACGGGCCGGCAAACGCGGGTCCCACGGCCTGCCCGCGTGGCGACTCGCTATTAACAAAGAGGAACGCCCCCAGTCGGACTTTGCCGGTAGGGGGCGTTTTTGCAGTTTCGAGTGGGGAGGAGCACCCGGAATAGCTACTGGCACAGTCCGCGTTTTTGTGCGTCGCGAATGCCGTCGCAGGCGTCCAGGGAGCAGGCCATCCAGTAATCATAGCATGCCGCCTCCGGGCGTCCCAGGGCTTCGTTGAGCCGGGCGCGTTCCAGATACGGATGCGGGGACCTGTTGGCGAGCTTGATGGCCCGGGTGTAATCCTCCAGGGCGGTTTCGAACTGCTGGAGGCGGGCGTACACCGCCGCGCGCAGCACCATGGCCTCCACCAGGGAGGGGTCCATGGCGATGGCCTTGGTCAAGGCCTCCACGGCGCCCTGCTCATTGCCGTCCTCCAGCAGGGCCCGGCCATCCTGGAGATGGGCCTTGGCCTGTTCCGCCTGCTGGGCCGGCACCGGGGGGCTGCCGTTTTCCCGGGCCGCCAGCGCGGGGGGCTGCTCCGCGGCAGGCTGCAGCACCACCCGGTACGTCACGGCCTTGCGCTGGGCAATGGCCACCACCACGCGCATGGGCTCGTATCCATCTCGCCGGATATCCAGGCGATAACTGCCTGCTTTCAGCTCCATGCCCTGCTCGAATTTGGGCTTGATGTTGAGGACCATGACCGTGGCGTCCGAGGGCGAGGTTTCCAGAAAGAGCTTGCCGGTGTTGCCCTTGAGGTCCTGAACGTCCACCTCCTTGATTTTGGAGAAGGAGGACGCTGCGGGCGCGTTTTCCGGCTGCAGAGTGACGTCCAGGGTCAGGGCTTGGCCATCCTGAATGCTCGCCCGCACGGAATGGTCGGCATAACCTTCCTTGAGGAAGTGGATGGTGTAATTGCCCACGGGCAAGGCCATGCCATGTTGATATTTGATTTCAAGCTCGGCTATGGTGGCTTCCACGTCCGATGGCGTCATGTTCAACAGCAGCTTGCCGTGCCCTGGGGCGATGGCATCGCGGGCGCCAGTCTGATTGGTGGTGGAAACCACGGTGGCCTCTGCGGGCGGGCTGACCACGTGGGTCCCGGAGGCTGCGGCCTGCTCCGGGAGGGGGGGCTGTTGCACTTGCTCCTGTTGATACGCCTGCCCAGGCTGTTCCGGTTGGGCGGTGGCTGCGTCTGGCGGTTGCTGCTCGGCAGTGCTGGGCACCAGGGTGACCTTGAGGCGGGTGGCCTCCCGGTCTTTGATGTCCACTCGCAGCACCTGTTTTTCGTAGCCGTCTTTTTGTACATCGATGGTGTACTTGTCCGCCTTGAGCTCAATCCCCTGTTCAAACACGGGCTTGATGCGCAACACGCGCACCGCGGCATCTTCGGGCGTCACATCCACATACAGCCGTCCGAACCCCTTGCGGTCCAGGGGCAGCTCCTTGGAGGCCTCGTCGTCATCCTTCTTGAGCTGCACCGTGAGGGTGGTTTTTTCACGAGGCTTGATCTCCGCCGGCAACTCCTGCGGCGCAAACCCCGGTTTGGTGACGCTGACGCGGTACGTGCCGGGCGCCAACTCAATGCCCTGTTTGAATTTTGGCTTGATGCTCAGGATGCGGATGACAGCATCGGCGGGGGTGGTTTCCACGAACAGTAGCCCCGGGGGTTCTTGCGGGGCGGGTTCCTCTTCGGGGGTCTTGGCAGGCTCCGGCGCGGGTTGAGCGGTCTCGGTCTTGGGCGGCTCGGCCTGGGCAGTCGCCTGGGCAGTCGCTGGGGGGGGCGTAATGCCAGGCAGGGGGGTAAGAGTCACCTCCACGGAGGTGGTCTTGCCAGCGGTGATGGAGAGTTCCTTGAACGCCGTCTCGTACCCGTCGGCCTGGACGTCAATCATATAGTTGCCCGGAGGCAGCTTGATGCCCTGGACAAACTTGGGCTTTACATACAACAGACGCACCCTGGCGTTCGCCGGGATGGTTTTTACCACGAGAACCCCCTCTTCCTGGGCGTGGGCAAGGGGGGCGTGCAGCGACACGCACAAGACGAACGCCAGTAGCAGCAGGCTGCGCATGAACACAGCGGGAGGGGCCATGGGATGATCTCCTGGGGGGGCGGGCAATGCCGCCGGTCTTGTCACGGGCGGTGATGGCATGGACAATACCGACAATCATATAGACTTTGCGTTCCTGTGGGCGCCATCATGCAGCATGGGGGCAGAACACGCAAGGGCGTGTCGTTGCGCAGGGACGAAGCGTGGCGTGCCGCCTTCGGTGTAGATCGTTGCTTTGCAGATTTCAAGACGCAGTGGCTTACAGTGGCATGACAGAATGCCCGTTTACTCCATGAGTTGGACAAGAAGAGAAAGTCTTGAAAAATTCTAGTGATGTTATTTGATGAAATACGGCATTGCATGGATTTCATTTTCACGTAATGTGCTGGAAAAAAATGTGCGGCCTGCCGCCAAGACCCCGGATACGCCGAGGTGTTCCCATGCGTCACGTCTTGTTGCTGCTGTTGTTGCTGTCTGCAATGTCCACCGGAGCCTGCGGTGCGCTGCCCCAGTTGTACAGCGGCAATGCATTGCGAGAGGGGCAGGCCGAGGGTTCGTCCCGAGCCGTGATGGCCACACTGCCGGACCAGGATCATGATGGTGTAGCAGACATGGCGGACACCTGTCCCGACACGCCGGCCGGCATCATGGTGGATTCCCGAGGGTGTCCCTTGCGGTGCTTCATGCAGTTGCAGGTCGCCTTTGATTCCAATTCCGACGACATAGCCCCCACCCAGCGGGGCCGCCTGCATGAATTGGCAGACCTGCTGCGGGACAATCCCAGGCTTGAGGCCACGCTGGAGGGCCATTCGGACAACGTGGGGGATCCCCAGCGCAACGTGGAGCTGTCCCGGCGGCGGGCGGAGCGCGTGTTGGCCGCCCTGGCTGGAGAGTTCGGCGTGCCCCCAGGGCGCCTGCAGGTGCAGGCCTTTGGCAGTGCCCGCCCCCTGGCCACCAACGACACACCCTCCGGCCGCGCCCGCAACCGCCGGGTGGAAGTCGCAGTGAAGGGGTATTACGCCGCGCGTGGCGCCTGGTTGGCCCTGGGGCGTCCGTACAACATGAATTTTTCCACCAATACGGCTGCCCTGGATGACCACATGCTGCCCCGCCTGGACTCCCTGGGCCGGCACCTGCGCGCGAATCCCGGTGACATGGCCGTGCTGGAAGGGCATAGCGACAGCATGGGGGATCGGCATTCCAACCTGGCCCTGTCCCGACTGCGGGCCGAGGCGGTGCGGGACTACCTCATGCGCCACTGGGGAGTGGCTCCGGAACGGCTGGCCGTTGCCGCCCTGGGGGACGCTGCCCCCCTCGCCAATATCACCCCCACTGCAGGCAGGGCGACCAACCGCCGGGTGAGCGTTCGTCTGCATCGCGGCCTGCCGCCTGCCGCCCTGGTGGCCAGGGCCAAGGCTGCCGAGGAGCTGGCCTTGGATCCCGCGGCGTCCTGGCGGGAGCGCCGGGTGCCGCAGGTGGTGGTGCAGACCCAGGCGCCCTTGGAGTTTGTTGGTGCCGATGCCACCCTCACGCCGGAAATGCAGCGACGGCTGGAGAGCATCGGTGCCGTGCTGGCCAGCCGGCCCGATTTGCGGGTGGAGGTGGTGAGCCATTGCGAACGCCTTGGGGATGCGCAGCAGGAGCGCATCGTGGCGCGCATGCGTGCCCAGGCCGTGCAGACGTTGCTGGAACAGCAGTGCCAGGTGGCTCCGGAACGGCTGGAAGTGCGCAGTGTGGGCGCAGACATGCCCGTGGCCACCAATGACACCCCTGAGGGACGGTTGCGCAACAGCCGGGTGGAGTTGCGCATCCTGCCGGCTGCACCATAACGCCCGTCCTTGTCAGCCATTGAGAGCAAGCAGGGTGCGCCTCGGTGCGCGACCCTTCTGCTGGTGCAGGGGGTCGGCATGCTGATGCTTCGCAAAGGGCATCTCCGGATTTCGTGGGGCCCTGCTGGGACTCGACGAACGCCGCGGGAAGTGGTACAGCCCTGCGGACCTTGAGAAACGAGCCGCCGGTGTGCAGCAGTGGTCCGTATGTCCCCTGCGCGCCGAGTTCCCGGCGCACCTCCTGCGCACCGCCGCCAACAGCCCGACCCGCAATCCGTTGCAGACTTCTTCCGGAGCTCCGAGTGACCCCCGACAACGCTGCCTCCGCCGCCGAACTCGCCGCCGGCCCCGCTGCCATTGCCCCCTCGCCGTCCCCCACCCCGCGCTGGTTTGCCGACCCCTGGTGCTGGGTCATCGTTGCCCTGGCCGCCTTCCTGCTGCTCTACCAGCTTGGGCAGCGCCCCTTTTGGCAGGATGAGGCCGAGACCGCCTGCCTTGCCAAAAATGTGCTCAAATATGGCCTGCCCCGCGTGACCGATGGGGTGAACATCATCTCCCAGGAGCAGGGCCGGGAATACGGGAAGGATCTCATCTGGTCCTGGTCTCCATGGATGCAGATTTACGTCTCCGCCCTGGGGATGAAGCTGGGCGGACAGAACACCTTTGCCGGTCGCCTGCCCTTTGCCCTGGCCGGAGTGATTTGCGTGCTGCTCACCTATCGCCTGGTGCGGGTACATTTTGCAGATGTACAATGGGCGCGCCTGGCGGCACTGTTCCTGGCCTTGTCCGTCCCGTTCCTGCTGTTTGGCCGGCAGAACAGATATTATACACTGGGCGCGATCCTGACGATCCTTAGCCTTGAGGCCTTCATCCCACGACGGGCCAGCTCCTGGGCCAACGTGCTGGCCGGGGTCTCCATGGGGTTGATGTTTCACGCCAATTATTTGCTTTTATTCAGTTTTGGTCCGGCCATTGTGGTGGCCAAGTGCCTGGTGGAGCGCCAGCTGCCCCGGCTCAGGGACCTGCTGATCATGGGCGTGTGCGCCATGGTCATCATTGTGCCCGGATTCATGATGTACGGTATCGGCAAGCAGGGCGGCATGCTGGACTTCACCAAGATACCGGCTAATATTGGTAATTATTTTGCAGATTTTGTGCAATTTATGCTGCCGTTGCCCGTGGCGGTATACTTGGTGTGGCGCTGGCGCAGGTTCTTCCTGGCCTTCATGCTCAAGCATGCGCCGGAGGACCGGGCCGAGCGCATGATGCTGCTCATGGGCTTGACCATGCTGGGCAGCGTGCTGATTCTGGCCCTCATTCCACAACGCTTTCTGCGGTATCTCGTGCACCTGTACCCCCTGCTGGCGGTGATGCTGGCCTGGCTGTGCCTGAAAATCTGGCGCAACCACAAGCCCTGCGGCGCCCTGTTGGGGGGGCTCCTGCTCTTCACCAACTGGATGCATATTATCCCCATGGAAGTGCTCGGCATTGTGAACCGTCCCTGGCAGACGGATCCGCAAATGCTGGCGTATCCCAACATCCCCATCCGGCTGCTGCTGGCGGAGCTGGTGCACGGCTATCCCGACGTCAATGGGCACATCATCGACTTCTTCAAGAAAAACGCCCACAAGAATGATACCATCCTCATTACTTACGGCGACTTGCCCCTGCAGTTTTATACGGATTTCAAGATTCTGGGGGGACTGCGGGCGGACGATCCCGACGCCGTCAACAATCCCGAGTGGCTGCTCAAGCGCAGCGTTTCCCGGACGGATCGCGATGGCTTTCTTGTCCAGTCCGATGATGTCATCCTCAATGTGTTGAACCTGGAGCGCGACTACGATCGCATTGATCTTGGCGTGCCGGACGACATGTTCGGCAACCGGGCGGATCCATATTACCATCAATTCGTGCCGCAGGAAGAACCGTACCAAACGCTGGTGGTGTACCGGCGCAAAGACTTGCGAGACAGGCAGTGAGCTATCCCTTCTCCATTCCAAAAACTGTGCAGTATTGGGCTGTCACCGCGCTGCTGGCAAGCATTGCCGTGGCCGGGGCGCTGGGCACGCCGGAAATCGCCCAGCGTGTGATCCCGCAGCTGTATTACGACAGCCAATTGTTCTGGACCGGTCGCCAAATGGTGTATGCCGAACGGGACATCGTCTATACCGACAGCTCCCTCAAGTTTGTGCAGGAATTGTTGCAACAGCCGCAGGAACAGTCATCGGTACAGCTGCAGAGCGAAGGGTCACTGAAAACTGCCCTGCGGAAAATGGTGGCCCGCAAGCAACGTGCCGTGGAAAAGGCCAACCTGCTGCATTTCAAGTTTGAACGCCTGCAGCGGCAGCACGCGCTGGCCATGGGCATTGCCCGGGAACCCCAACCGGTGGAGGGGCTGTAGCATGGCGGTGTTGCGCTGGGTCGCGCGGGTGGCTGTGTTGTTATCGGTGCTTGCTACCGTGGGGGTGGGGGTGTTCAATGGTGCGGTGTATCCTTCCCACGGCTTGTCGGGCTACAAGGCAGACGAATACGAGAAGGTGATCCTCAAGGCAGCGGCACTGTATGCCGTGTCTGTGGGGATGAGCCTGGATGGGATCCTGGAAACCGACTATCGTACCCTGGGCGCAGGCAAGGGCAGCTTTGCCTGGGGTATCGTTTCCTTGCGGGACCGCCAGCATGTCCAATATCGCTTATGGGTTTCGCTGCAGCGTTTTGGAGATGAATGGGCCCGCGCCTCCAGCAATGTCTATCCGGACAACAAATCCCTGGGGCTCATTATGGACCCCTGGGACCGCATGCTGTTCCTTAAGGATACGGAGCCGAACATGTCTAAGACGCGTTCGGAGCTGGACATGCTGACCAGGGAGCAGACCCGCAGGTTCAGGGAATACATGCGCACCAGTCTGTAGCCGAAACGCCCAGGCGGTGTCTTGCCTTTGGCGGCGCTTGCTGGTAGGTGACTCTCCTTTACCCGAACCGTTGTTGCAACGGCCAGGGCAGGGGGGGGGCGGCGACGCAGGCCGGACATCCGGGCCTGTGGCGTTGTGGCTGCAGCACCCATCGTGCGAGAGTGGCGGAATTGGTAGACGCACCGGATTTAGGATCCGGCGCCTCCGTGCGTGGGAGTTCGAGTCTCCCCTCTCGCACCAGGATCCGTCCGCACCGCCCTGGAGCCGCCGGCAGTCCCGGCGTTATGTGCGTTATGAATCGAGTGCAAGGAGATCTCTCGAATGGAATACACTGTTGAAGCCGTCACCTCTGTAAAGCGCAGCATCAAGGTTCACGTGCCTGAAGACGAGGTGCACGCCTCCCTGGCCGCCACCACGGCCATGTATCGCAAAGATGTGGATATCAAGGGCTTCCGCAAGGGCAAGGCCCCCACGAGCATCATTGAAGGCAAGTTCAAGAAGCAGATCGTGGCCGAGGCCACCACGGATCTGGTGAACCTGCACATCAATGAAATCCTGGGTGAGCTCAAGGTGTCCCCAGTTTCCCGCATCGACTTCGATGGGGGCGAACTGGAAAAGGGCCAAGCCTTCGACTACACCATCAGTTTTGAAGTCATGCCCGAGATCGACCTGCCCGCCTACGAAGGCACCACGGTGGAAGAAGAAGCCCCCGTGGTCAACGAGGCGGAAATCGAGGCCGTGATGGACCGCATCCGCAACAACGCTGCGGAAGTGGTGCCCGTGGAGATGCCCCGCAAGCCCGTGAACGGCGATATCGTCACCGTCAGCTTCAAGGCCCGCAAGGATGGTGCCGTCATCCCCGGCCTGCAGGCAGACAATTTCGAGCTTTCCCTGGGTGAAGGCCATGCCCTGGAGTCCTTCGAAGAGATGGTCAAAACCTTGGAGCCCGGGCAGTCCACCACCGGCCCCATGACGTTCCCCGACGATTTTCTGAATACCGAGCTCGCTGGCCAAACCGTCGACATGGATCTCACCTTGCACGCGGTGAAGGAAAAGAAGCTCCCGCCCCTGACGGATGAGTTGGCCAAAAAGGCCGGTGGCTTTGAAAGCGTGGAGAAAATGCGCGAGGCCATCACCAAATCCTACATGGAAAGCCGCCGCCAGCTGCACCGCGCCACGGCGCAGAAAAAGTTCCTGGACGAGTTGCTTTCCCGCGTGAGCTTCGAGATTCCGCCCTCCCTGTTGGGCCGCCACCTGGACAACCTGGTGGGCGAGGCCGTGCATCGGGCCGAGCGCCAGGGCAAGACCCTGGAGGCCGTGACCGGCATGGATCCCGAAGCCTACCGCGCCCACGTGACCCCCCAGGCGGAAGAACTTGCCCGGGCGGAGATCTTCCTGCTCACCGTGGCCAGGAAGGATGGCGTGGAAGTGACCGAGCAGGAGGTGGATTTCCACCTGCGGCAGCTGGCGGCGCGTATGGGCCAGGATTTTCACGAGCTCAAGCAGTTCTATTCCCAGCACGGGCTGATTTTTGAGGTGCGGGACAAGCTGCTGGCGGACAAGGCCATGGAACGCATGTATTCCAAGGTGAATGTCGTGGAAGTGCCCGCGCCCCAGACCGAGGCCCCGGCGACGGAGTAGTCTCGGAGGCGTCGGCTCCGCGGCTGCCTGGCCAACGGCCCGTGAGTGGGTGCACCCGCCAGAGCCCCTTGCCTGGCACGACGTTTGCTTTACTGGCATGATGCTTGTTTTGTCCTATTGTTTGTTGAGATGCCGCGGCGCGGGAGTGGACGCCCCCCCGTCGCTGGTGTAGGATTCATGCGACACGACAGTTCGGTGCACGGACGGTTTCGCCGTCCGTGCACACTGCCGCCACACCCACGCCGGGCCGGCCCCTCGTGCGGGTTCCTTCCGGAACACGCCTTGCCCGGACCAGCAGGAGCCATAAGGAGTATTGCCATGGCCTGGGGCGCAGTGCCCTTTGTCATTGAGACGACCGGCCGCACCGAGCGGATGTACGACATCTACTCGCGTCTGCTCAAGGATCGTATCATACTGCTCAGCAGCGCCATTGACGACCATGTCGCCAGTCTGGTCTGCGCGCAGTTGTTGTTTCTGGAGTCCGAGAATCCTGAAAAGGAAATCAATCTGTACATCAACTCCCCCGGCGGCGTGGTGACGGCTGGTTTGGCCATCTATGACACCATGCAGTACATTTCCGCCCCGGTGGTGACCCTGTGCCTGGGCCAGGCAGCCAGCATGGGGGCTTTTTTGCTGGCGGCAGGCGCCAAGGGCATGCGCTACACCTTGCCCCACAGCCGCATCATGCTGCACCAGCCCTCCGGCGGCTTCCACGGCCAGGCCACGGACATCGAAATCCACGCGCGCGAAGTGCTTCGCCTCAAGGAATCGCTCAACCAGATTCTGGCCAAGAACTGCGGCAAGGACGTGGAACAGATTGCCAGGGATACGGACCGCGACAATTTCATGACCGCGGAAGAAGCCAAGGCCTATGGCGTGGTGGACCACATCCTGACCTCGCGCCAGGACAGGAACGAGACCGGCGCCGCCACGTAGCAAAAGGGAGGGACGGACCACATGGCCACCAAGAAACTCGGCACACCCCCGGAGCTGCATTGCTCGTTCTGTTCCAAAAGCCAGGACGAGGTGCAGCGCCTCATCGCTGGCCCGGACGTGTACATCTGCGACGAGTGCGTGGCGCTGTGCAACGAGATCATCGCCCAGGAAAGCGTCAACGAAGACCTGGAGGACGGCCGGCTGCTTTCCCCCGAGGAAATTCATAAAAAGCTCGACGAGTATGTCATCGGCCAGCAGCACGCCAAGAAAATCCTGGCCGTGGCCGTGCACAACCACTACAAGCGGGTGTTCTTTC
>JAIWOE010000141.1 GCA_020217165.1 Desulfovibrio sp.
TTGTGGTCGATACAGGAACTGCAGGGACCGCGGGAGCAGGCTCCCACCTGGCGCCCAGGGGGTCGGCAAACACATCCACCGTCAATATCTTGCCATCCAGTTGATGGATGAACCCGAAGGCTGGCGAAGCCAACTCAATGCGCATTGCCTGCCCGATGACCTCCACTCCCTTGACAAGGCGGGAGTTCCCAGGACGCAGGGCCGCAGGCTTGGGATGCGTGTCCCAGTATTCCGCCGGCAGGGTCAGGGTCAGGGAGGTACGGGAGTCCCGCAGCAGGTTGTACAGGGAGGGCGCCTCGTCCAGGGTGATGGTCAGCCGTTCGTGCCCCTGCTGACGGTCCAGGGCCAGGGTGGCGGCCTGGCATGGCCAGGGCGCAGGCAGGACGATTGGCAGGGCGAATGCGAACAGGCACGCGGCAACGCCGGCCCGTGCAGCGGGGTGCAGACAGGGCAGCAGATGGGGCAGCAGATGGGGCAGCAGCCGGGCAAGGAGGGCCCGTGCCCCGCCCAGAACCTGGAGGTGCGCGTTCATGGTCGGGAAGAATGCAAAATGTGTGCAACAACGTCTTGCATCGGCTGCGGCCTCACTCCTCCCACTGCCGTTTCTTGAGTTTTTCAATGAGGGTGGTGCGTTTGATGCCCAGGATTTCCGCGGCCTGATTCTTGACGCCGCCACTCATGTCCAGGGCTTCCCGCAATAGTCGCTCTTCCACGGTATCCAAAAATTCCTTGAGCCCCAAACTGTTGTCCCGCAGATCCTTGATCATGGGCCAGACGAAGCCGGCTGGCGCCGCCTCCACCGCCCGCCTGGGCGGATCCATGCCCACCTCGCGCAGGATTTTTTCGGGCAGGTCCTCCACCTGGACCGTATCTGTATCGCAGAGGATGGAGAGCCGCTCCATGAAGTTTTCCAGCTCCCGCACGTTGCCGGGCCAGGAGTAGCTCAGGAGCAGGTCCCGGACCGGGGGGGGCAGGTCCAGCGTCTTGCGGCATTTTTTTTCGCAAAACCGGCGCAGGAAACTCTCGGCCAGCAGCAGCACATCGTTGCCGCGGTCCCGCAGGGGGGGCAGATGCAGGGGGATGACGTTGAGGCGGTAGAACAGGTCCTCACGGAAGCGGCCGGTGCGGACTTCCTCTTCCAGGTCGCGGTTGGTGGCCGCCACGATGCGCACGTCCACCTTCTTGGCGCCGGCGCCGCCCACGCGTTCGAATTCCTTTTCCTGGAGCACCCGCAGGATTTTCACTTGCAGGGAGAGTTCCATCTCCCCAATTTCATCCAGAAAAATGGTGCCGCCATCGGCCAGCTCAAAGCGGCCGGGCCGGGAGCGGATGGCGTGGGTAAAGGCGCCTTTTTCGTGGCCAAAGAGTTCGGATTCCAGCAGTTCCTTGGGGATGGCTCCGCAGTTGATGGGGACGAAGGGTTTGTCCCTGCGCAGGGAATTGGCGTGCAGGGCCCGCACCAGCAGTTCCTTGCCCGTGCCCGATTCGCCCGTCACCAACACGGTAGAGTCCGTGGGAGCAACTTTGGCCATGACCTTGAAGAGGTCGCGCAAGCCCTGGCTATTGCCGATGATGGTGCCGGCGTTAAAGCTCACGCGAAATCCTCCTGAAACGAGCCAACGGTTGCGACAACAACATCCCGGGCGCGGTGACGCCGCGGGCGTTGGGAAAACTATGGGGTCATGGCAGGGCCATGTCAAGGTTCTGACGTGTTCTGGTCATAGCATCAAGTCTAAATAAAATCTATCCCCTTGGGACCACAAAAAAAACGCCCTCAAGGGGCGTGTGGTGGCATGTGAATTCCGGGTGGCGGAGGAGGGGGATTACACTACCATGTCCAGGAGCACCCCGCTCATGTCGTCATGGGTGCGGATGACCACGGCGTTGGCCTCGTAGCCGCGTTGCCAGGAGATCATGTCCACCATTTCCCGCGCCAGATCGGTGTTGGAGGCTTCCACGGTCTGCCACTGCGTGTCCAGCCGGCCGGTCTCCGGGTTTTCCACGGGCTGCAGGCTTTGGATGTAGCCCCCGGAGGTGCTGCTTTGCTGTACGTCGGCCACGTACACGCCCCCCGGAGGGGCAGATTCGGCAAGCACCGTACTGCTGGCCCGGAATTCGGGCGTATTCATGTTGGCGATGTTGTGTGCCGTGACCTGCATGCCCGTGGAAAAGGCCTGCAGGGCGGATGCGGCGGAATGGATGCTGCTCATGACGACCTCCGGCAAGACGCGCGCTGGCAGGGCCTGACGAAAACCACGTGCGGCGCGACACTCCTTTGCGTACACTAACCACGAATGCCGCCGGACGCAACAGAAGCGGACGCAACAGTACCGGGCCACGCGGCGGCGCGAACCCTCAACAGGAGCAGGCATGATGCAGACAAGCTGGACAACCACGGCCCAGGGCGAACGCATGGCCCTGGTGGAGCGCGGCGCCGGGGAGGTGCTGCTGTTCATATCGGGGTGGGGTGGGGACGCGGTCTCCTGGGAGGCGGAATTCATGTGGTTTGGCAAACGCATGCGCTGCCTGACCCTGGAGCACCCCGGTCTGGCCGGCATCCCGGCGCCGGCAGGGCCCTTTTCCACCGCGGACATGGCCGACCGCATCGCCCGCGGTCTGGCGGCCCTGGGCATCGCGTCGGTGTCGGCCCTGGGCATGTCCATGGGCGGGGCGGTGGCCCAGGAGCTGGCCCTGCGGCACCCCGGGCGGGTGCGCCGACTGGTGCTCAGCGGCACCTTTGCCCGCATGGATGTCCGCGCCGCTCGGGCCCTGGAGGTCTGCACCCGCCTGCTGGCCGGTCCGGATCAGGTGGCGGCCCTGCAGATGATCTATTGGCTGATCTTCGGCGCGTCCTTTCATGCGGCAAATTTGCCGGCTCTGGATGCGCTGCTGGAATCCCGGCTGGATTCCCCGGTGCCCCTGGAGGTGTTCCAGTATCAGGCGGCGGCGTGCATTGCCCACGACACCACGGCCCGGCTGGGGGAGATGGTCTGCCCCACCCTCATCACCCATGGGGCGGCGGATCTGCTTGTGGATGTGGCCCATGCCCGGCAACTAGCCGCTGGCATTCCCCACGCCCGCCTGGTGGAGTTTCCTGGCGCGGGGCATTGTCATGTGTGGGAAGAACCGGCCCGATACCGCCAGGAGGTGCTGACGTTTCTGGAGACGGCCTGAGGCGATGGCCCGGGGCGTGGCCAGGGACTGACGAATTTGACAAAATCTTCATCCTTGACGGAGCACGCGGATCTGGACAGCGATTCAACGATTGTTTAAGACCGATTCGCCGCCTTCGGCGGTATGCTGCATCCTGATTCCGGAGTCCATGCCCGTGCCCGAGATTTCCGCTTCCGACACAAAAACCCGCCTGTTGTATGCGGCGGGGGAGTGTTTTGCCGAAAAAGGCTTTCATCGGACCTCCCTGCGAGAGATCTGCCGCCTGGCCGAGCTGAACGTGGCCATGGTGAAGTACTATTTCGGGGACAAGGCCGGGCTGTACGCCGCCGTGCTGGAACACTGCCACCAGTGCGGCCCGCCGCGGTTTTTACAGGAGATGGGGCAGACGCCCACCACCCCGCCCGAGGCCCGCTTGCGGCAGTTCGTACGGGCCATGGTGGCCCGGGCCCGCGGGGGTGACCGGCCGGCTTGGTGCGGCCGTATCCTCAATCGGGAGCTGGTGGAGCCCACGGAGGTGCGCGCGGAGTTCGTGCGGCGGGAAATCAAGCCCGTCTCCGAGCTGTTGCTGGCCCTGGTGCAGGAGCTGGCCGGGCCGGGCCTGTCCCGGCAGCAGACCATCCGCTGTGCCTTGTCCATCGTGGGGCAGTGCCTGCACCATCGCGTGGCCGCGGGCAACATCGCCCTGTTGTACCCCGATTATGAATACACGCCGGCGGAGCTGGACGCCCTAGCCGAGCACATCGCCGCCTTTTCCCTGGCCGGGCTGGCCGCCCTGCGGCGCTCCCGGGAAGCCTCCCCCTCCGAATAGAGGATTCCTATGCGTATGTTGCGAAAGTTTTGTTGGTTGCGGATGTTGTGTTGCATCGGCCTGTTGCTGGCGGCCGTGCTCTGGGCCGCCGTGTGTGCTGCCCAGGGCAGCCAGAACACGCCTGGCAAACCAGCGCCGGCGCCGGCGCCGGTGCTGGCGGCCACGGCCCAGGTGGAGTCCATCCCCGAGGTGGTGGCGGCCGTGGGCAATGTGGAGGCGGCCAGCACCGTGGAAATCAAGGCCCGCATCAATGGGGAAGTGGTCAAGGTCCATTTTTCCGAGGGCCAGGAGGTGCGCCAGGGGGATGTGCTCTTCACCATAGACCCCCGTCCCCTGGAAGCCGCCCTGCGCGAGGCCACGGCCAAGCTGGAGCGCAACAAAGCCCTCATGCGCAAGGCCGAGGAAGACAACCGGCGCTATGAGCGTCTGGTGAATGAACGCATCATCAGCCGCGAGCAGTTCGAGGAGAAGATGACCAACCTGGCCGCCCTGCAGGCCCAGGTGCGGGCGGACGAAGCCACGGTGGAATCCGCCGAGGTGGAGCTTTCCTATGCCTCCATCCGTTCGCCCATCAACGGCCGCACGGGGCAGATCCTGGTGGACCACGGCAACATGGTCAAAGCCAACGACGTGGCCATGCTCGTCATCCAGCAGATTGAGCCCATCCACGTGCAGTTTGCCGTGCCCGAGGCCCTGCTGGGGGAGGTCATGGCCCGATTCAAGGCCGCCCGCCTGGAGGTGCGTGCCGCTCCGCCGGGACGCGAACAGGACCCCGACGTGGGCGCCCTGGTGTTCATCGACAACGCCGTGGATCGCAAGACCGGCTCCATTGCCCTCAAGGCCAGCTTCGAGAACAAGGAGCACCGCCTCTGGCCCGGCCAGTTCGTCAACGTGCAACTGGTGCTGGGCGTGCGGGACCGCGTGGTCACCGTGCCCTCCCAGGCAGTGATGCCCTCCTCCCAGGGCGAGGCCGTGTATGTGATTCGGGAAGACAATACCGCGGAATTCCGACCCGTGCAGACTGATGCCCGCCTGGGCGCCGGCCTGCCGGGCAAGGTGGTGGTGGCCTCCGGCCTCTCCGGCGGGGAGCGGGTGGTGGTGGACGGGCACCTGCGCCTGGCTCCAGGCCGGCCCGTGGAGGTGCGCGGCACCGCGGGGGATGATGCCACGGCCCGCGGCGGTGTGGCTGCGCCGGAGGGCCTGCACGGCAAGGTGGGAGGACCGCAATGAACCTGTGCGAGCCGTCCATCCGCCGCCCGGTGGCCACCACCCTGGTGATGGTGGGGCTGCTGCTCTTTGGCATCATGAGCTACCGGGTCTTGCCGGTGAGCGATCTGCCGGCCGTGGATTTTCCCACCATCTCCGTGTCCGCCAGCCTTCCCGGGGCAGACCCGGAAACCATGGCCAGCACCGTGGCCACGCCCCTGGAGCGGCAGTTCGCCACCATCTCGGGCATCGACTCCATTTCTTCCACCAGCGCCCAGGGCAGCACGCGCATCACCCTGCAGTTCAACCTGGATCGGGACATCGACGCCGCGGCCCAGGACGTGCAATCCGCCATCGCCAAGGCCCAGCGCCAGTTGCCCGACGACATGCCCTCGCCGCCATCCTATCAGAAGGTGAACCCGGCGGATCAGCCGGTTTTTTATATTTCCCTGGCCTCGGACACCCTGCCCATGTCCCAGGTGGATGAGTATGCGGACACCATGATTGCCCAGCGGCTCTCCATGCTGCCTGGGGTGGCCCAGGTTGCCATCTACGGATCCAAAAAATACGCCGTGCGCGTGCAGCTGGACCCCAAGGCCCTGGCTTCCCGCGAGGTGGGCATTGACGAGGTGGGCCAGGCCATCGGAAACGCCAACGTCAACCTGCCCACGGGCACCCTGTATGGCGCCCACCGGGCCATGAACGTCCAGGCTTCGGGCCAGCTGCTCAATGCCCCGGCCTACCGGCCCCTCATCGTGGCCTGGCGTGGTGGCGCGCCAGTGCGGCTGCAGGACCTGGGCGAGGTGATCGACTCCATTGAGAACGACAAGGCCATCACCTGGCGGGCGGGGCAGCCGTCCATCGTCCTGGCCGTGCAGCGCCAGCCCGGGGCCAACACCATTGATGTGGTGGATGGCATCAAGTCCCTGCTGCCGCAGTTCGAGTCCCAGATGCCCGCGGCCATTTCCATGGAAGTGCTCTATGACCGTTCGGAGCCCATCCGAGAGTCGGTGGAGGATGTCAAGTTCACCCTGGTGCTCACGGTGTGCCTGGTGGTGATGGTGATTTTCCTGTTCCTGCGCAATGTGCGGGCCACGGTCATCCCCAGCCTGGCCCTGCCCATGTCCATCGTGGCCACCTTTGCCGTCATGTATTTGATGGGCTTTTCCGTGGATAACCTTTCCCTCATGGCCCTGACCCTGGCCGTGGGGTTTGTGGTGGATGACGCCATCGTCATGCTGGAGAATATCGTCCGCCACGTGGAGATGGGAAAAACGCCCCTGCAGGCTGCCCTGGACGGCTCCAGGGAAATCAGCTTCACCATCATCTCCATGACCATTTCCCTGGCGGCGGTGTTCATCCCGGTGCTGTTCATGGGCGGCATCGTGGGTCGGCTGTTCCATGAGTTCTCGGTGGTCATCGCCGCGGCCATCCTGTTGTCGGGTTTTGTGTCCCTCACCCTCACGCCCATGCTCTGCGCGCGGTTTCTCAAGCCGCATCATGAGCAGCGGCCCGGGGCGCTCATGCGGGCCTCGGAATCAATCTTTGATGGCCTGCAGGCGCTGTATCGCTGGACCCTGGACCTGAGCCTCAAGCTGCACCCGGTGACGTTCCTGGTCTCCCTGGCCGTGCTCTGGGGCACGGCGCACATGTTCCAGACCATGCCAAAAGGGTTTTTGCCCAGCCAGGACACCGGGCAAATTCAGGGCTTTACCGAGGGCGACCAGGGCGTGAGCTTCGAGAGGATGGTGCAGCACCAGCAGACCCTGCACGAGGTGCTCAAGGCCGATCCGGCCATCCGGACCTTCATGTCCAGCGTGGGGGCGGGGGGGCCCAACGTCACCGGCAATGCAGGGCGGTTCATGATCCGTCTGAAGGACCACGGCCAGCGCAACGAAACCGCGGACGAGGTGATTCGCCGGCTGCGACCCCAGTTGAATCGCGAGCCGGGCGTCCAGGCTTTTCTGGTGAACCCGCCGGCCATCAACATTGGCGGCCGCGCGGCCAAGGCGCTGTATCAATACACCTTGCAAAGCCCGGACACCGACGAACTCTATCGCGCGGCCCAGGAGATGGAAGCCCGGTTCAAGACCCTGCCCCAGATCCAGGACGTCTCCAGCGATCTGCAACTCAAGAACCCCCAGGCGCGGGTGGAAATTGACCGGGACAAGGCCTCGGCCCTGGGCGTGTCTGCCCGGCAGATCGAACTGGCCCTGCAGTCCGCCTATGGGACGCGGGAAGTGTCCACCATCTATGCCCCCAGCAACCAGTACAAGGTCATCATGGAGCTGCTGCCCCAGTACCGGCGGGACATGGACGCCCTCTCCCTGCTGTACGTGCGCACGGCCGAGGGAGCATTGGCCCGGCTGGATACCCTGGCCCGCATCAGCGCCGGGGTGGGACCCATGCTGGTGAACCACACCGGCCAGCTGGCCTCGGTGACCATCGCCTTCAACGCCCGGCCCGGCGTTTCCCTGGGGGAGGCCGTGCAGGCCGTGGAGGCCGCAGCCCGCGACCTGCTGCCGGCCACGGTGCACGCCAGCTTCCAGGGCACGGCCCAGGCCTTCCAGGATTCCCTCAAGGATATGGGCCTGCTGTTGTTCATGGCCGTGGTGGTCATTTATCTGATTCTGGGGGTGCTGTATGAATCCTTCATCCACCCCCTGACCATCCTCTCGGGCCTGCCCTCGGCCGGCTTCGGCGCCCTGGTGACCCTGTGGCTGTATGGGTTCGATCTGAACCTGTACGGCTTTGTGGGCATCATCATGCTCATTGGCATCGTCAAGAAAAACGCCATCATGATGATCGACTTCGCCCTGGAGGCCCAGCGCGATCAGGGCCTGAGCCCGCGGGAGGCCATCCGCCAGGGCTGCCTGGTGCGCTTCCGGCCCATCATGATGACCACCATGGCCGCCATCATGGGCGCCATGCCCATCGCCGTGGGCTACGGCGCCGGCGGCGATGCCCGCCAGCCCCTAGGCCTGTGCGTGGTGGGGGGGCTGGTCACGTCCCAGCTGCTCACCCTGTACATTACCCCGGTCTATTACATGTACTTCGACAAGCTGCAGCGCCTGGTGTTCCGCACCAGGCCGCGTCCGGCCATGGCATAGGCCGCGTCCGGCCATTGTATAGTCCGCAGGTGGCTGCGGCGGCATGATGCGGGGGGCATGCCGCCGTGCGGCTACTTGCACCGCAGGTTGTATTGCAACGCCCACAACGGGCCTTCGTGATCATCCACATATATTTTGGCGTAGCCGCAGGAGGTGGTGCTTTCCACATACGCGGCCTGGCCGTGCTTGAGGGTGCCGGTCTGCCTGGCGTTCCATAATCTGTGGAACGCCGCGTCGTTTCCATCCGCCAAACTGATGACGAGCTGCTTGAAGGCCTCCTCGCTGGTTGCCGTCAGGATCGGATCCCCCTGCAACATGCACCGGCTGCGTTGTGAAGATGGAGGCGTGGGGAGGGGAGCGCTAATCAAAATCCGCCAGCAGGGCGCCGATGTGCAGGTCCCGCCCCAGGGTCAGGTTCTGGTAGCGGCTGCGCATGCGCCAGAGGCCTTCCTGCAGTTGCTCGGAGGAGATGCCGTTGCGCAGGGCGGTGTAGGCCTCGATGTAGGCGGCCAGGGTATCGCAGACCTTGAGGAGCTGGCCGTCCTTGGGGTCGAAGCGGTCTTCGTTGCAGTGGGCAAAGAGGGTCTCCTCGCTCACGGCTTCGCGGCGGCCCGTGGCCTGATTCAGGATGCAGGGGACAAACTCCCCGCCCACGTCCAGCCCCAGGTGGAAGCGCAAGTCCGCCACCAGCTCGGGATGGTTGCTGCGCTCCAGGGGCAGGAGCACCCGGCGCTGCAGCTCCTTTTTCTCATATTCCTGAATGAGTTCGGAGATGTGTTGCACGGACTTCTTGACCGGGGAAATGATGTCCCGGGTGAGCAGCTCAGGCAGGTCATGGAACAGGCCGGAGAAGAAATTGTTCACCCGCCGGGCCCCGCAGGCGTCCACGGCCAGGGAAAAGCAATAGCCGTAGCAAGCCACGATGTACATGTGGCCCAGGACGGAGGTTTCCGGCACCCGCGGCGTCTGGGACCAGCGTTTCTGAAAGCGCAGCTGCCCGCACAGGTGCAGAAACCGTCCCAGGGGGGAGGTGCGGCCGGCCAGGAGCTGATCCACGCCGGGGATGTCCAGCAGGGCGGTGAGGCCGTCCTGGAAGGAAGCCTCGATCTCCTGCAGCTCATCGTCGTCGGGGGAATCCCAGTTGCTGGCGTACAGGTGGGCCGCAGCCAGGATGCGGCGGGCGGGGTCCTGCTCCACGGCCGGGCCCTGCAGGAGCAGATAGGTCCGCAGCCGCTGCCAGAACTCCTGCCCCAGGGGCACCACCCGCGGCTCCAGCTGTTCCAGGACCCATTCCGTCAGCAGGTGATAATGGTCCGGATTTGCCTTGATCTGATAGAAAATCGGGGGCTTGATGTCCGTGATCACCAGGCGGTAAAAATAGTCGAACAGCCCGCCTTCCACGATGCGCTGGCCCAGGTCTAGGGCCTCCTGCCGGGACATGTTCGCCG
>JAIWOE010000142.1 GCA_020217165.1 Desulfovibrio sp.
TCATTTACGATTACAAGAATGCCAAGCACATTGTGCTGCAGACGCGCAACATCTTCGAGGCCATCAACGTCAAGGAAGTCAATGGCGTACTGGACAGCCTGGATAACGGCGGCGTGCTGAGCGTCATTGATGTCCGGGCCAATGTCTCCGCCTCCAAGGCACAAAATTTCTTTATGATCCGCCCTGGGACCGACTATGCCTTCAACCTGGCTGTGCTCAATGAGCTCATCTTCGCCAAGCTGTACAACGCCGCATATGTGGATCGGCATGTCAACAATTTCGAGGCATTGAAGAAGTTTGTGGAGCCATACACTCCGGAATGGGCCGAAGGGGAAACCGGCATCGCCGCTGCGGCGTTGCGCAAGTTTGTCAGGCAACTGGTACAGGCCGCGCCAGCGGTCATCTGGCATCCCGGCTGGATGGTGGCCCGCTATTCCGATTCCTTTTACGTTTCCCGCACGGCGTACCTCATCAACGCCCTGCTGGGGTCCATCGGCGCCAAGGGTGGGCTGGCCATCACCAACACCGCCAAGGACGTGGGTCGCAAGGGTCTCAAAAAGTTTGTGGATTTGTTCGAGAAGCCAGCCATCCCCCGGGCCGATGGCGCAGGCTCCGTGCTCAAGCACATCGATGCCGGCCCCGGCCTGTTGCACAAGGCGTACGAGGCCATGGTCACGGGCCAGCCGTACCCGGTCAAGGCCTACATCATCCATCGCCATGATCCCCTCATGGCCATGCCCGACCCTGACGCCATCCGCGAGGCCTGGGACAACCTGGATCTCATCGTCGCCACCACCTTCACTTGGTCCGACACGGCTTGGTACGCCGACGTCATCCTGCCCATGTCTCCGTACCTGGAGCGCGATTCCATCATCGCCGGGGGCTCCGGCCTCAAGCCCATGTTCTTCTACCGCGCCCGGGCCGTGGAGCCCCGGTACGACACCAAGGCGGACTGGGAGATCATCTGCGGCCTGGCCAAGGCCCTGGGCATTGAGAAGCTGGCCTTCGAGTCCCTGGAAGCCCTGCACGAGTATCAGCTGCAGGATACGGGCGTGACCCGCGCCGATTTTGAAAAGAGCGGTCAGGTGGCCCTGTGCGACAAGCCCGTGTACAAGGACATGGCCGAATTCAAGTTCAAGACGCCTTCGGGCAAGCTGGAAGTGATCAACGAAAAATGGGAAGGCATGGGCCTGCCATCCCTCAAGCCATATGAATCCCCGGCCCGGCCCGAGGGGGACAACGCCTTCCGTATCGCTTTTGGGCGCTGTGCCTTGCATACCCAGGGCCACACCGTGAACAACCCCTTGTTGCATCAGAAGATGTCCGAAAACACCCTCTGGCTGAACACCGCCCGCGCCAAGGCCCTGGGCGTGAACGATGGTGACACCGTGCGCATCCAGGGAGGCAACGGCAAGAAGGTGGAGGGGATCATCAAGGCCTACGTCACGGACTTCATCCACCCGGAGGTTGCCTTCATGATCCACGGCTTCGGTCACAAGCTGCCCCCCGAGTCCCGCGCCTTCAACAAAGGCGTGGCGGATCAGGAATTCATGATCGGTGGCCTGAAAAAGGAAGATGCTGCCGGCGGTGGATTGTCCCTGCAAGAGCACTTCGTGCGGGTGACCAAGGCGTAGACACGCACAAGCTGGAACATAATGAAACGTGCCCGGCGGCGTCAGGCCTCCGGGCACGTACGGTTTTTATGGGATCATGAAATCTGACTGGCAGCGTGTTGAAAAGGCCACCCACGAGAGGGGAGCACCCTTTCCACAAAGTGCCCGCCCTCAGAGTCAGATCTGCGTCAAGAGCAACTGTCTTAGCGGTGGTCGCCCTTGTCAGGCAGGGTGACGTTGAGTTCCAGGACGTGGCAATCGCCCTGGCGGTCAAGTTCGATTTTGACCTGATCCTCGGTGACAGGGATATAGCGGCGGATGACCTCCAGCAGCTCCTTTTGTAGCACGGGCAGGTAGTCGTGCCCGCTGTTCAGGGCGCGCTGGTGGGCGACAATGATTTGCAGCCGTTCCTTGGCCACGCAGGCGCTGTTCTTTTTGGGCCGCAAAAAGTCGAAGATGCCCATGGGTTATGCCCCTCTGGCCTTCTTGTCCTTGCCGAAGAGCTTGGCCAGGAAGCCGCGTTTTTCCGGAGTGATGAAGCGCAGGGGCCGTTCTTCGCCAGAGAGGCGGGCCACGGCGTCGGCATAGGCCTGGCCGGCTTCGGTATCCCCATCAAGAATGACGGGATTGCCCTCGTTGGAGGCCTGCAGGATGGCGCGGGATTCCGGAATGACGCCCAACAACGGCACAGCCAGGATATCCTGCACGTCCTGCACGCTGAGCATCTCGCCCCGGGCCACGCGCTCTGGATCGTAGCGGGTGATGAGCAGGCGTTCGCGCACCGGGGCGTGGCCTTCGATGGCGCGCCTGGTCTTGCTGGCCAGCAGGCCGATGATGCGGTCCGAATCCCGTACGGACGAGACTTCCGGATTGCAGACCACAATGGCTTCGTCGGCGTGGTGCATGGCCATCATGGCCCCGTGCTCGATGCCGGCCGGGGAGTCGCACAGAATGTAGTCGAATTCCTCGCGGAGTTGATCGATAATCACCTGCACGCCCTCGGGGGTCAGGGCGTCCTTGTCCCGGGTCTGGGATGTGGGCAGGATAAACAACGAATCCACGCGCTTGTCCTTGATGAGGGCCTGGCGCAAGGCGGCCTCGCCGTGGATGACATTGATGAAGTCATACACCACGCGGCGTTCGCAGCCCATGATGAGGTCCAGGTTGCGCAGGCCCACGTCGAAATCGATGACGACGACTCTTTTTCCCCGCAGGGCCAGCCCGGTGCCCATGGCGGCCACGGTGGTGGTTTTGCCCACCCCGCCCTTGCCCGAAGTGACGACGATGACGGTTGCCACGTGTGTAGTCCTGTGCTGCCTAAATTAATGGAAGATCACTTACAATTTTCCGCTTGCGCCGGGCTCTGCCAAGCCGTAGGGGGCTGCGTGAATGGTCAATTCCTCGCCCTCCAGCAGGCACAGGGCCGGGCCGGGGGAGGTGCGGCCCACCAGTTCGTCACTGGTGAGGTACACGCCGGCCACGCCCACCAGCTCGGGCAAAAACTGGCCGCAATGCACGCGGGCCTCCACATCGCCCAGGGCCCCGGCCAAGGCGCGTCCCCGCAGGGCACCATACACATGGATGTTGCCATCGGCAAGAACCTCGGCCCCGGGATTCACCCCGGCAAGCACAATCAAATCACGGCCCTTGGCATAGATGGTTTGCCCGCAGCGCACGGGCCGGTCCACCACCATGGGGGGCACCCGCTCTGCCTTGGTGGACTGCATGGCGCGGGCCTGCTCCTCAAACTTGATGCAGCCCAGGGAGGGCAGCAGGGCCTCTTGGGCAGGGGAAGGGTCTTTCACGGCCACGGGGGCCAGCCCGGCGCCGCGCAGGGTGTGCACAAGACGCGGCAGGTCCAGGGCATCCTTGTGCTCGCCCAGCCAGGAGCAGTCCAGGCAAATGAGGGAGCGGGCCAGCAGGTCCGGCCCGTCGGCTTCGCCGCGCATGCTGTCCAGGTGGGAGGCGATGTCCCCGGCTTCGGTGCTGCGCAGCAGCAGCATGGCCAGGGGGTGTACACGGCCTTTGATGTGAACGGGTTGGGGAGAATCAGGCATGAATCGGCTCCGCGTGGACAACCGGTTGCAGGGGGCTGGATTGTGCAGGGAACATGCAGGGGCATGGTAGACGCCCAGGCTAGGGGAGGCAAGTCCGCAGGGGCAGATGACGGAAAAAAAAACTTGACGGCGAGGGGACTTTCCTCTGACAACAACAGCGGCACCCTCCAGCTGGCGCACGCATTCATGTTTCGAAAAAAATACCACATCGTCGTCTTTCGGGAAGACCACAGCGACTGTCGCCACCTGCATTTGCGGGGTTGGCTGCTGCCTGCAGTGGTCATTGCGTTTCTGGCCCTTGCTGGCTCCATGGTGGTGCTGTGGTATCAGCAGCGCACGGAGGAGACCAGCGTCATCAAGATGGTCATAGAGCAGGATCGTGATGCCGTGCTCCGGGATGCCCTGCTGCTGCAGGCCTCCACGGTGCGCACCCTGGCCAACCGGGCCGACCGCATCCTCCTGCTCAACACCAAGCTCTCCCTCATGTTTGGCAATCCAACTGAGGAAGACTTTGAGCGCGCCGCCACCATGGGCCTGAAATATTCCCAGGACCGGCTGGAAAACGTGGCCTTGTACACCCCGCGGCAGATGGGTCGCCAGCTGCACCGGCTGCTGGACGAGATGGAAGACGAGATCTTTTTGGAAGAAGCCCGACAGCAGGACATTTTTGTGGCCGTGCGCCAGCAGAGCCCCGCAGTCATACAGGAGCTGCCGTCCATCTGGCCGGTGCGGGGGCGTTTTACCTCGCCTTTTGGCCCGCGCCGACACCCCATCACGCGGCGCACTATCATGCACAAGGGCATAGACATTGCGGCCCCCGTGGGCACGCCCATCGTGGCCCCGGCCTCGGGCAAGGTGGTGTTTGCCAAGCGGTTTTCCGGCTACGGGCTGACCATCGAAATCGAGCACCGCCCGGGATTGCGCACGCGCTACGCCCATTGCAGCAGCATTCTGGTGAAAGTGGGAGATACGGTGAAGCGCGGGCAGATCATCGGCAGGGTGGGCGCCACCGGCCGGACCACAGGGTCGCATTTGCATTACGAGGTGCACGTGCGAGGCCAGGTGGTGAACCCGCTGATTTATATTCTGAACTGACGCAGTCTGGTTCAGGCTGCCAACTTCTGGTGTGATTCGTCTGCAACAGCTCGATACTTTCGTCCTTCTCCTGCAGGGAGGCCGTCCGAAGATCCGTGTGGATATCGCGGGACTTGCGGGACCTTCAGCCCCAGAGAAGCCTTGCCTGCGGTCCTGCGTGTTTGCCTTTTGACGATGACGTATCTTGAAGATTGAATATTTGTATCAGGGCCAGGCGGCGTCGTATATTTTGGCTTCGGAAAGGATGATGGAGCGGAATGAACTGCTGTTTGAATACGACATTTTGTTCAGGAATGTTTCCACCTCTTCCATGCTCTTCAAAAGCGCCACAAATTGTTGCCGACCAAGCTTGTATCGTTCGCCGGTGAATTCCACTTCGTAATAGACAAGGTATTGTTGCTTTTCTGTTTTAAACAGAGCAAGTACGTCCAGGTAATTATTGACACTGCTTTCGCGCTCTTCCGCGGTCAACTCTTCGCGATAGAATGCAAGCAAGGCACCAGAGAACAATATATCACCCGAACCTCGGGGGAGTTTATACGACTTCAGTTTTCCGAGATGGATTGATGCAATGTCTTTTTCCGTAAGTCTGCGAGAAAACCACGCCATACAAGAGCTACCGTCACCTTGCTGCAGCGCCGGTGCAGCCGAGATGCAACTCGGCTGTTGACTCGCAGCGTTGTTAATGGGATGCCAAACAGGGCCGGGGGCGCAAAACCGCCAACGGCAGTCGCCAATGCCAGCCTGAACTGCCAGGCAAGTATCACGGCTTGGTCATGTTGTGAACATCTCAACACACTGTTCCTCCTGCTGTCCCTTCCGGGAGAGTACAGCCACTGCCAATGACGCAACCTCGTTTTGATTCCCCCTCACGGTCCTCACTCCAGGCCGCTCAGGCCCAGGAGAGCGCGGCACTGCCCCCACCTGCCCAGGCTGCCCTGCTTCAGGCGGCCCTGGAAGCCGGCCTGGACTCCTTACTGGACCACGCGCCGGCGGGCATTCTTCGGTGCACCAGGGACGGAGTGCCATTGTTGGCGAATCGGGAAGCTGTCCGTCTATTTGGATTCCGTTCCGAGGCCGCCCTGCTGGAGACCATCAAGGATATCCGCGCCGTGTTCATGGCACCGGGCGAATGCGAACGGGTCGGGAGACTTTTCACCGCCCAGGAAGGCGTGCAGGGCGAAGAATTAATGCTCCTGCAGCGCGATGAAACGCCGCATTGGGTGCAGGTGAGCACCCGTCCCTTGAATGGGGCAGATGCTGGGGGGCTGGCGACGCCATGGGGGTTGATGGATGTCTTCATCACGGACATTGCCTCCCGCAAACGCGCTGAAGACGCCCTGCGACAAGCCAATCTGGTAGTGGAGCTCTCCCCCGTACTGCTCATGGTCTGGGAGATGGAGGGGGACTGGCCCCTGACTTATATTTCCCAGAATATCACGCAACTGGGGCACTCTGCCAAAGCCCTGCTGGCCGGCGGCGCCACCATGGCCTCCCTGACGCCGCCGGACGATATGGCCGCCCTGCGCAGGGAGGTGCTGCGGCATAGCGGTACGGAACACGCCAAGTTTGCCGTGGATTGCCGGCTGCGCTGCAGTGACGGCACCAGCAAATGGATGGAAACGCGCATTACCCTGCTGCCTCCGCGCCTGGGGTTGCCCGCACGCTGCCAGGCCATCATGCTGGATGTTACCAGCCGCAAACAGGCCGAAGAGCACATGCTGCAGCAGAAGGCCTACTTCCAGCAACTCTTTGAAAATTCACCGCAAGCCATTGTCATTTGCGATCGCGACGGCAATGTGACCGGGGTGAACCGCGCCTTCGAAAAAATGTTCGGCTATGAATTTCAAGAGCTGTGGAGCAAGCGGCTGGGGCCGTTCATCGTCCCGTCGGGGCTGGCGCCCCAGGCCGAGGAGATGACGCGCAGGCTCTCCCAGGGCGAGCATGTGGCGGCGGAAACCATCCGACGCCGCAAGGACGGGCAAATTGTGCATGTGTACATGCTGTCCTTTCCCATCATCATCAATAATGAGATGGAAGGCGCCTACCGCATCTTCCTGGACATCACGGAACGCAAGCGCGCGGAAGAGCAATTGGTGTTCCACAGTTTCCACGACAAACTCACCGGCCTGCCCAACCGCGCCCTGTTGCTGGACCGGCTGCGTCGCGCCATGGAGCGCGCCAAACGCCACGGCCGGGCGCGTTACGCCCTGCTGTATGTGGATCTGGACCGCTTCAAACTGGTGAATGACAGCCTGGGGCACGCCGCAGGGGATCAGCTCATCCAGATCATCAGTCAACGCATCGCCCGGATATTGCAGCCCATCGACACCGTTTCCCGCCTGGGTGGCGATGAGTTTTGCGTGTTGCTGGATTCGGTGTACTCGCAAGACGATGCGGAACGCGTCGCCCGCGATGTATTGCAGGAGGTGGAAGAGCCAGTGGAACTGCTGCACCGCAAGTTGCAGTTCACAGCTTCCATAGGCATTGCCATGGGTTCACTGCAGGTAGACAATGAAGAAATGCTGTTGCGGGATGCGGATATTGCCATGTCCATGGCCAAGGAGCGCGGCAAAAACACGTATGTTGTGTTCGACCCCTCCATGCGGAGTCGCGTTCAGGACGCCATGCAGTTGGAAGCGGAGTTGCGGCGGGCCATCGTGCACGAAGAGATTGTGGCGCATTATCAGCCAATTTTTTCCATCAAGGACAATTCCTTGCTGGGCTTCGAGGCGCTTGCGCGGTGGCGGCATCCGGATCGGGGCCTCATCTTCCCGGCAGAATTCATTGAACGCGCAGAAGAGACTGGCCTCATCGTGAGTCTTGGCCGCCAGGTGCTGGCCACAGCTTTGCGGGATCTGGCGGAGTGGCGGGATAAATACGTTGCGGCAAACCGCCTGATCATGTCTGTGAACCTATCCGCACGACAGTTCATGCAGGCAGACTTGGTGGAGCAGGTGCGGCAGGTGGTCAAGGCCAGCGGGCTTCCACCGCAGTGCCTGTGCCTGGAACTGACGGAAAGCGTGGTGATGGAAAACGCGGCCTCGGCCAGGGTGCTGTTGGAACGTCTCAAGCAGCTGCAGGTGCAACTTGCCGTGGACGACTTCGGCACAGGCTATTCTTCCCTCGCGTATCTACACCAGTTCCCCCTGGATTCCCTCAAGGTGGACCGCTCCTTTGTGCAACGCCTTGGTCAGCGCGACAGCGACAATGCCATCGTCAATGCCATCATCCAGCTGGCCCAGGCCTTGAATCTTCGCGTGGTGGCCGAGGGGGTGGAGGAGCCGTTTCAGCTTGAGATTCTCCGCAGCCTTGGCTGCACCGCCGCGCAAGGGTACCTCCTGGGCAAGCCCAAGCCCGCGGAAGTGATACGCCAGATGCTGGCCGGCATGGATGCAGGCGACCTGAGCCCGGCATGCTGACATGGCTGGGCGCAGTGTTCGTGCACCTGCGTGATGGCGCATACCTGAGGTGGCGGGATCAGGTCAGCAGAGCGGGTTTCCAGGAAGGGGCGGACACCACGGGAAGACTCACTGGACGCCAGGACGTCGTGGCAGCGTGGCCGCTGCGGATTCATGTTGCTTGACGGCCAAGTCCAAATACAGCCGTGTGTTCTTGCCGGCCAATACCTGGACGCGCTCCAGGGCGGGATCGTACCCATCCTTGAATGCGCTGACGCTGTATAATCCTTCCGGAAGCAGCATCCCTTCGGCGTACATGGCGGGTGCCGACCATGTGACGTGCAGGATGCGAATATCCGCGCCGCTGGGGGCTGTCAACACGAACAGCCTGCCGCCGGTGATGGCAGTTACACTGCCAAGCACGGTGTCGGGAACCACGTCGCTTGCTGTCGCCGGGCTGGGGCCGGTGGTGATGCCGGAGCCAGAAGCATTGGGCGCTGGTGGCGGGGACGCCAGCAAGGGAAGAGGCGTGGCTGTATTGCCATGCATGGCCGGACGCGGTGCGATGCTGCCGCGGTTCGCTTCCAGCACGGCAACCGCATTCACCCGGACGGCCTCGCCGGGCAACACGGTGACGAGATGCTGTACCGGATGCTGGCCGGGCACGGTCAGTTCCAGGGTGTGTGGCCCCGGGCGTAGGGCCATGCCCTGGGAAAATTGCGGACGTACGGTCATGACCCGCACGGTTCCACCCGCTGGCAGCCCATCCACGTACAGCTGCCCATCCGGCGCTGTTCGAGGCAGGGTCAGGGTTAAGGTGTTGTCCTTGTCTGGATGCACGTGGGCTTCCACCGTTACCGGATCATGCCCGGCAAGGGTCGCCTGTACCGTATAGCTCCCTTCCTCCAGCAACATGCCCTGACGGAATCTGGGTTGAATGGTAAGAATGCGCACGTGGGCGCCAGCCGGCTCGGTTTGCACGAAGAGCCGCCCTTGCGGTCCCGCGGGCTCAAGGTCGATGGTCACGGACTGCTGCTCGCCGGCGGCAATGGTCACATTCGTCACTGCCGTGCGATATCCATCCAAAAACGCATCCAACTGGTAGGTGCCCGGGGCAAGGTGCATGCCTTGAAAAAACACGGGCTTGATATTCACCACCCGCACGGTGGCACCGGCAGGCCGCGTATGCACGAAAAGTTGTCCTTGGGTGGGCGCTGGTGCCAGGGCCAGATGGGATGCGGTGTCCTGTCCGGCGTGGAGGATCACTTCCTGACGCGCCGGTGCATACCCCGCGCGCCGCGCTTCAATGACATACACTCCAGGCTCCAGGGCCATGCCCTGGGAAAAAACCGCAGGATGGTGCAGCAGGCGTACCGTGGCGTCTTCGGGTGAAGTGGAGACAAAAAGCCGGCTCAAGGGGGCAGCGCCCGCAGGCGGCACAGGCTTGGCCGCCAGTAGAGCCTGCATGATAATGGGCGTCACGGTCCCGGCGCCAGCGGGACTGGCCGTGGCTTGCGCGGGCGTGTCCTGCAATGGAATTGGCGCGGCTTGCGGCTGGTGCGCGGG
>JAIWOE010000143.1 GCA_020217165.1 Desulfovibrio sp.
AATCCAAGTGCGGCCCCGTGGACAGGCCCGTGGAGCCCACGTAGCCGATGCCTTCCCCCTGCCGCACCCGGCCGCCCCGCTTGAGGCCCGAGGCAAAACGCGACAGGTGCAGGTACATGCTCTCGTAGCCGCCCTGGTGCTTGAGGGTGATGTAGTTGCCGGCGCCGTTGCCCCAGCCGTTGAAGGCCACCACCCCATCGGCCACGGCCATGACCGGGGTGCCCTTGGGTGCGCCATAGTCCACGGCCGGGTGCGGTCGCACCACGCCGGTGACGGGGTGTTTTCTGGCCATGGAAAATCCGGAGGTAACCCGGGTAAAAGCCAAAGGCGCCTTGAGGAAAGATTTTCGTAGGGAGTTACCGTCGGCGTCGTAATAGGCGGGTTTGCCATCTTCGTCATGGAACAGAAACCCGCGAAATACTTTGCCGTTGTTGATGAATTCCGCTGCCAGCATGTCGCTGTAGCCCACCAAGGAGCTGTCCAGAAAGCGTTTTTTGATGAGCACGCGGAAGGAATCGCCCTCGCGGATATCCCGCAGGAAGTCCACATCGCATGAAAAGATCTCCGCCAGACGCAGGGCGATTTCCGGCTTCTCCCCCATGCGTTCCACGGCACCAAAGAGGCTGGACCGGATCTCCCCGGCCAGGGCCTGGGTTTTCACGTCATAAACAATGGGAATGCGGCCGGCGACAAAGTCGCCCTCCCCTTTGCGCTCCACGATGAAGAGGCCCTTGTCGTCCTCTTCATAGACAAACTGCTGCAGCAGGCCGCCCACGGTGGTGATGCGGTAGGTCTTCCCCACGCGCAGGGAGGCCACGTTGAACTGGCCCTTGCAGGCGTTGATGAATTTTTCCAGCTCCCCCGGTGCGATATGGGGATTGAGGAGGATGGAGAGGGTGTCTCCGGGGTTGATCATGTCCTCCAGCACACAGGGGGCATCGGGATCCGCCGGCAGGGGGTGGAATGGGGAGTCTGCCTGAGCCAGGGCATCCCCGGGTGGGCAGGCGTCGCCTTCCTGGCTGGCCAGATGCGGAGCCAGGAGAATGCCCAGATCTTCCGGCTCGGGCATGGTCACCACTTCGCCTTCTTCGATGGGCTCGTGGATGGGATCCTCAAACAAGGCAAACAGGGGAATGGTTGGCAGTGGCACGCCGTAAAACAACACAAAGGCGATGCAGGCCACCAGGCAGAGACGCTTTTTTCCGCGCATGGGCTGCGAGGCAGGGCCGTTGCCAGTAAAACGCTGCAGTCTGGCGCGGGGCCTTGGTTTGCGAACAACAGCCAGGTGCGACGAACGTCTCAGCAATTGCGTCCTCCTGCGTTTGGGAAATGAGAATTGAGTCCTGCGCGTTGCTTCCGGCAATGCGCGGCAAGGAGTGCTTTTTTTGGATAGGAGAATGCGCCGCGTTTGTCCAGATTGTTAAATCTAATTTACAGTTTTTTTAGAGATGGTTGCATGCCTTTCCCCTCGCAATGCTCCGGAAGAGAATGAAAAAAATTTCAATATTATTTCAGATGGTTATATCCTTGGCACCGTCTTTGTGCTGTGCTATAGAATTCCATTGCATCACTGCCTGTGGCTGGCCCGGTCATGTCAGGCCCGGGCAGCGTCTGCGTCGGCAATACAACCCAAATTGGTCGGACTGTTGTGAAGAGTTCCCTGCGCCAGCACCTGTCCCAGCGCTGTCCGGAGCATGAGCTGCGGCAATGGTTCGACCCGTTGCGCATCACGGCCGATGAGGACGAAAAACACCTGCTGGTGACCTTTCCCCACGCATTTTTTGGCGACTGGTTCCGCAGCACCGTGCAGGACGGCTTTGAGGCAGCCATCGCCCAGTTTCTGGAGCCGGGCTACAGCGTGGAATACGCCGTGGGCAACGCCAACGCCAACCCCGGCGTGGTTGCAGGCCCGGCAGCTGCCACGCGCATGGATTTTCCCTTTGGCCGGGAATTCACCTTCGAGACCTTCATCAGCAACAAAAAAAACTATTTTCCAGTGGCCTCGGCCAAGTCCGTGGCCAAGAATCAGGATGCCGCCTACAACCCCTTGTGTATTTGCGGCGAATCCGGTTCCGGAAAAACCCACCTCCTGCGGGCCATGGCCAACGAGGTGAGCAAAACCTGCGAAAAAAATTTCATTTTTTTTGGAACCATGGAAGATCTGTCCACCCTGGTGGCCACGGCCCGGCGCGAAGGCACCCCCCCCCGCCAGGTCCTGCAGCAATATCGCTACCTGTTTGTGGACGACTTTCACCGCGTGCGGGACGATGCGGCCTTGCAGGAAGAGCTCATCCAGATTTTCGACGCCTTTCACGACAGCCGGCGGCAGATGGTCTTCAGCTGTCCCGAAAAAATCACGGCCAGCGACTATCTTCTGCCAGCCCTCAAGTCCCGCCTGGAATGGGGGCTGGTGGTCCTGCTGGCCCGCCAGGATGTGGATATCCGCGCCCGCTACATCCAGCGCATGTGCGACGCCAAAAAAATCCGCCTGACCAAGGAGCAGATGCTCACCTTGGCGCAGCGGTTCGAAGACTTTCGGTATCTCCAGGGCATCATGTTGAAATTATTTGCCTTTAAGGAGCTGGTGCATCAGGACATGCAGGATGAGGACTTTACCCGCATTCTGGAGTATACCGAAAACCGGCCCGAGGGCCGACTTTCTGCGGAAGAAATCCAAACCCGCGTGGCCGAGCACTTCGGCATTACCGTTCGGGATCTGGTGGGCGACCGCCGCCAGCATGGCGTGGTCTTCGCCAGGCAGGTGGCCATGTTCCTGTGCCGGGAACTCACCGGCGTCTCGTACCCTGGCCTGGGCCGGCTGTTTGGCGGCAAGGACCACTCCACCGCCATGTACGCCGTGCGCAAGGTGGCCAAACTCCAGAAAGAAAACAAGGACGTGCGCACCATGATCGCCCAGTTGAAGAAAAAATGTTCGTAACATGTGCGTTCCTGTGCGCCGCCACGAACGCCATGGCGGACAACGCTCCCGGCTGTGCGTCTTGTTCCTGGAGCGTCGCGTAATTTGTTCGCTTTTTTACAAATGAAATCAGCCTGATGCGCCAGTCAGGAACAAAGTGACAGGCCATACTACCACAATCAGGGAGATCTCTATGAAAATAAAATGCTTTAAGGACGACATCATCGATGGCCTGCAGAAGGCCGCCGGGATCATCCCTTCCAAGACCGGCGCTGCCTATCTGCGCACCATCTGGATCAAGGCCGAGGACGCCGCGGTGACCATTTACGCCACCGACACCAGCCTGGAATTTACCGGCAAGTACACGGCCGAGGTGCTGGCCCCCGGCCTGGCCGGCGTACAGGGCAAGGCCTTTGTGGATCTGGTGCGCAAATTGCCGGCCGGTCCGCTGCAGCTCTCCCTGGATAGTGAAGGAAAGACCCTTTCCATTGAGCAGGGGTCCCGCAAGTACAAATTGCCCACCAACGATGCCCAGTGGTTCCAGAATTATACCCCCTACCCCGCCGAAGGCTCCGTGCCCTGGGCCGGGGACTTTCTACAGGAACTGCTGGATCGCGTGGCCTTTTGCATCAGCGATGAAGACACCATGGAGGCCATTGCCTGCCTGTGCCTCAAGAAGGCGCCGCAAGCACCGGCCCAGGCCGCCGATGCCGAGCCCGAACAGGTGGTGGAAATCTGCGGCTTGAACGGCCACCAGTTCGCCATGGTCCGCTTCCGCAACGACGACATCTATTCCCTCATCCCCGACGAGGGCCTGCTCCTGCACCGCAAGTATGTGCAGGAACTTCGCAAGTGGCTGGCTGCGGACGCCTTTGAGCTGGCCATCGAAGACCGGCGCCTGTTCTGTGAATCCGGCGACGGCTCCGAAACCTTCAGCATGCCCATCGCCAGCTACCAGTACCCGGACTACTACAATTTCCTGTCCCGTCTGACCGGGGACAACACCTCCCGCCTGACGGTCAACCGACAGGACCTGGCCGAAAGCCTGGACCGCCTGTCCATCTTCAATACGGAAACCAACCGCTGCGCCTTTTTCCATTTCAATGGCGAACGTGACCTCACCCTCACGGCCCAGGGCCAGGAAATCGGATCCGCCACGGAGCAGCTGGAGGTGTCTTTCCAGGGCGAGCTCAAGAAAATCGCCTTCCCCACCAAGGGGCTCTTGGAAATCCTGTCTCACTTCACTTCCAAGGAACTGACGTTCACCCTCACCGGCGCCGAAGGGCCCTGCGGCGTGACCGGCGCGGATGATGCCGAGTACACGGTGATCATCATGCCCATGAAGATCGTGGAAGAGACGTACTACAGCGAGGAAGAGGTTCGTTAAATGACGGATTCGCACAAAACCGAGCCCCTGGCGCAGCCCGGCTCCCAGCCGGCGGGCCAGAAGGGCTACACTGCAGATTCCATCACCGTGCTGGAAGGCCTTTCGGCCGTCCGCAAGCGCCCGGCCATGTACATCGGCTCCACCGACGTGCGGGGCCTGCATCACCTGGTCTGGGAAGTGGTGGACAACGCCGTGGACGAAGCCATGGCCGGCTGGTGCACCCACATCACCGTGAAGGTGCATGTGGATAACTCCATCACCGTGTCTGACAACGGCCGTGGCATTCCCGTGGACATCCACCCCAAAGAGGGGCGTCCTGCGGTGGAAGTGGTCATGACCGTGCTGCACGCTGGCGGCAAGTTCGACAACGACGCCTACAAAGTCTCCGGCGGCCTCCACGGCGTGGGAGTGAGCGTGGTGAACGCCCTCTCGGAGTACCTGGAAGTCTGGGTGCGGCGCGAAGGCAAACGCCACCACCAGCGCTACGAACGCGGCCGGCCCGTGACCGAGCTGGCCTGCGAGGGCAACACGCCCAACCGCGGCACCACGGTGAAGTTCAAGCCGGATGAAGAAATCTTCGAGGTCATGGAATTCAACTATGACACGCTGAAAAAGCGCTTCGAAGAACTGGCGTACCTGAACCGTGGCCTGCAGATTGAACTCATTGACGAACGCAGCGGCGAAAAGGCCGTGTTCAAGTTCGATGGTGGGGTTAAGCAGTTCGTCAAGGACTTGAACAGCGGCGACATGGGCGTGCACGCCCTGATTTACGGCGAAGGCGAGGCCGAGCACATCACTGTAGAATTCGCCCTGCAGTACAACGCCGGGTACAAGGAAAACGTGCTCACCTTCGCCAACAACATCCGCACCAAGGAAGGCGGCACGCACCTGGTGGGGTTCAAGACGGCCCTGACACGGGCCATCAACACCTACATCAAGAACTCGGACATCTCCAAAAAGCTCAAGCAGACCATCAGCGGGGACGACGTCAAGGAAGGCCTCACGGCGGTGGTCAGCGTCAAGGTGCCGCATCCGCAGTTCGAAGGGCAAACCAAAACCAAGTTGGGCAACAGCGAGGTGGCCGGCCTGGTGGCCTCCCTGGTGTACGAGCGGTTGAGCGTCTTTTTTGAGGAAAATCCCAAGGACGCCAAGCTCATCGTGGAAAAGGTGGTGGATTCGGCCCGCGCCCGCGAGGCTGCCCGCCAGGCCCGGGATCTGGTGCGCCGCAAGGGCGCCCTCTCGGACAACTCCCTGCCCGGCAAGCTCTGGGACTGCCAGGCCAAGGACCCCGCAGAAAGCGAACTGTACATCGTGGAAGGGGACTCCGCCGGCGGCTCGGCCAAGGGCGGGCGGGATCCCAAGTTCCAGGCCATCCTGCCCCTGCGGGGCAAGGTGCTCAACGTGGAACGCACCCGTTTTGACCGCATGCTGGCCAACAAGGAAATCCGCACCCTCATCCAGGCCCTGGGCGCGGGCATTGGCGAGGAGGATATGGACCTTGCCAAGCTGCGCTACCACAAGATCATCATCATGACCGACGCCGACGTGGACGGCGCGCACATCCGCACCCTGCTGCTGACGTTCTTCTTTCGTCAGTATGGCGAGCTCATCGAAAAGGGCTACCTGTACATCGCCCAGCCGCCCCTCTACCTCATCAAGAAGGGCAAGTCGGAAAAATACATCAAGGACGATGAAGGGATGCAGGCCTATTTGATGGACCGCCTAGCCACGGAATTGGTCATCGCGGGGGAAAACGGCACGGAATTCGCCGGGGCTGCCTCCATCGACCTGCTGCAGCAGATCCGCCTCATTAAGAACAAGGCCGACGAAGCCGAGGGCATGGCCATCCACCTGCCCCTGTTCATGGCCCTGTTGGGCTACCAGGAGCGCATCCAGGCGGCTTCCTTCCAGGATACGGATATCGCCAGACACCCCCTGAGCGAGCATCTGGCGACCCACGGCTACGCCCTGACCAGCCTGAACGAGGAAGACGAGCTGGAAACCCGGCGCTATCTGCTGGCCATGGACCAGAATGGCCATGCCACGCGCATTGGCGTGGAGTTCTTCGGCACCCGCATGTACCGCGCCGCCCATGAAGCCTACTGGGAGCTGCACGCCCGCACCGGCGGCACCAGCTACTTCCTGCGCCGTCGCGACCAGGGCGCCGAGCAGGCCAGGGCCATCGAAAACATGTTCCTGCTCCTGGCGGAAGTCTTCCAAGAGGCGCGCAAAGGCCTAGCCATCAAACGCTTCAAAGGCTTGGGCGAAATGAACGCCGAGGAACTCTGGGCCACCACCATGAACCCGGAGCACCGCACCCTGCTGCAGGTAAGCGTGGAAGACGCCGAGGCCGCAGACGAAATCTTCTCCAACCTCATGGGAGAGAAGGTGGAGCCGCGCCGCCAGTTCATCGAGCGCAATGCCCTCATGGTAACGGAACTGGACATCTAACCACATGCATTGACAAGGTTTACCCGTGAGCGAATTCGGCATTCAGCCCATCAGTATCGAGCAGGAGATCAAGAAGTCGTATCTTGAGTACTCCCTGAGCGTCATCATCGGCCGCGCCATTCCGGACGTGCGCGACGGCCTCAAGCCTGTGCACCGCCGTATCCTCTATGGCATGCACGAGCTTTCCAACACCTGGAACCGTCCACACCTCAAGTCCGCCCGCGTGGTGGGCGACGTCATGGGTAAGTACCACCCCCATGGCGATGCCGCCATTTATGATGCCCTGGTGCGCATGGCCCAGCCCTTCTCCATGCGTGATGTCCTGGTGGACGGCCAGGGGAACTTTGGCTCCATTGACGGCGACGCCCCGGCCGCACAGCGCTACACCGAAGTACGCATGGCCAAGCTGGCTGGCGAAATGCTGGCCGACCTGGACAAGGAAACCGTGGATTTTCGGCCCAACTACGATGACTCCGAAAAGGAGCCCGTGGTGCTGCCGGCCAAGGTGCCCAACCTGCTGCTCAACGGCTCCTCGGGCATTGCCGTGGGCATGGCCACCAACATCCCGCCCCACAACCTGGGGGAGCTGTGCGACGGCGTGCTGCACCTGCTGGACGACCCGGACTGCTCCGTGGTGGACCTGATGCAGCACATCAAGGCGCCGGACTTCCCCACCGCCGGTCAGGTGTTTGCCGGCAAGGGCCTGTATGATGCCTATTCCACCGGCCGCGGCTCCGTGCGCGTGCGGGGGGTGATCCGCCAGGAAGAACGCAAAAAAGGCTCTGAATCCCTGGTCATCACGGAGCTGCCCTTTGCCGTGAACAAGAGCTCCCTGGTGGAGAAAATTGCCGCTCTGGTCAACGAAAAGAAGATCGAGGGCGTGAGCGACCTGCGCGACGAATCCAACCGCAAGGGCATCCGCGTGGTGCTGGATCTCAAAAAGGGCGCCATGCCCGAGATCATCATCAATGCCCTGTTCAAGTACACCCCCCTGGAATCCAGCTTCGGGGTGAACATGCTGGCCGTGGTGGACAACCGGCCCAAGCTCCTGAACCTCAAGGAAGTGCTGCAGCACTTCCTGTCCCACCGGCGTGAAGTGGTCATCCGCCGCACCCGCCACGAGCTGCGCAAGGCCGAGGAACGCGCCCATATCCTGGAAGGCCTGCGCATCGCCATCGCCAATATCGACGAAATCGTCGAACTCATCAAAACCAGCGGCAGCCCGGCCGAGGCCAAGGGCCGGCTGGTGGAGCGCTTCGTCCTCTCCGAGGTCCAGGCCCAGGCCATCCTGTCCATGCAGCTGCAGCGCCTCACCGGGCTGGAAGTGGAAAAGATCGAGGCCGAATACGCGGAACTCCAGGCGCGCATCACCTACTTGAAGAGCATTCTGGAAAGCAGCGAGGTGCTCAAGGGAGTGATCCGCGACGAAATTGTGGAAATCAAAACCCTCTACTCCACCCCGCGCAAAAGCGAGATTCTCCCTGACGATCTGAGTGAATTTGCCATTGAGGATTTGATCCCCGATGATGAAGTCATCCTGACCCTGTCCCGCCGGGGCTACATCAAGCGCACCACCCTGGACAATTACCGGGTCCAGGGCCGCGGCGGCAAAGGCGTGGCAGCGGTGCAGACCAGCGACGGCGACTTCATCCACACCTTCTGCGCTACATCCAACCATCAAACATTGCTGCTCTTTTCCAACAAGGGCCGCATGTACTCCATAAAAGTGCACCAAGTGCCGGAAGGCAGCCGCACGGCCAAGGGCATGCACATTGCCAACCTGCTGCCCCTGGAGCGTGAGGAGTGGATTGCCACGGCCCTGACCATGCGCGAGTTCGCAGAAACCCGCTCTCTGCTCTTCGTCACCCGCAAGGGCGTGGTCAAACGCTCGGAAGCCACCCTGTATTCCAACGTGCGCCGCGCCGGCATCATCGCCCTCAACCTGCGCGAGGATGACGAGCTCATCATGGTGCGTGAGGTGGGCGACGCCGATGAATGCGTCCTCACCACCCAGAAGGGCCTGGCCATCCGCTTCCCGGTGAACGAGGTGCGCCTCATGGGCCGAGCCAGCGCCGGCGTCAAGGGTGTGACCCTGGCCAGCAACGACAATGTGGTGGCCGGTGTCGTCCTCAAGGCAGGCAATGGCGTGCAGGAAATCCTCTCCATCTCCAGCAACGGCTACGGCAAGCGCACTCTCATTGAGCACTACCGGCTGCAGTCCCGCGGGGGCAAGGGGGTGATCAACATGAAGGTCACGTCCAAGACCGGCGATGTCATCGGCGCCATGCCGGTGACGGAGTCTGACGAACTCATCCTGCTGACCACGGCCAACAAGGCCATCCGGACTTCGGTGCGGGAGATCAGCCTGGTGGGCCGCGCTACCCAGGGCGTGCGCATCGTGCGTATGGACGAGAAGGACAGCGTGGCGGCCTTTGATCTGGTCCGGGAATCCATCAACGACACGTGCCAGGTGTAGTCATGCGTGCTCTTGCCGTGGCGTTTCTCCTGCTGCTCACCCTGGCCGCCGCCTGCGGTTCGGAAAAGAAGGAGCGCGCCCAGGCCATTGCGCATCTGGTGGAAGCCCGCATGCAGTACATCAAGGGCGACTATGTGGATGCGGAGAAAAAATACGAGCAGTACCTGCGCCTGGCGCCGGATGGCGAGTTCAGTTGGGAGGCCTGGAACCGGCGGGTCTACATCTGGCTCACGGTACACCGCAACAGCGCCCAGGCAGCGGAACTGCTCAAGGAAATGGCCGTGGAGTTCTCCGACGCCCCCCAGCGGCTGCCGCAGATTCTCCTGCAACTGGCCAACGCTTACGAAACCGCCGGGGAGCTGGCTGGCGCCCT